>CAYJCI010000135.1:0-5835 GCA_964368595.1 uncultured Desulfovibrionaceae bacterium | reverse complement strand
TCTTTTTGTAAAGAATCCATAAGCTCACGCACAGAGATAATGCGGTCAATTTTTGAAACGTTAGAGCCACAAAAAGCAAAGCCACGTTCAAGATTGCCGCGCATGGCGTTGATTAAGGCCATGGCTATGCAATAAGGTGTTTTTTCTTGTTCGCAAGTGCTCACGCATTTGAATACGCATTTGAATGGTTTTTTGTTGCCACTGCGCATGGACTCAACAAAATCGTTGCGCAAAGCACGGCCAGGCATGCCAACAGGGCTTTTGATTATGGTAATGTCATCTTGAGATGCGTCAACATAACTTTGCTTAAAGCGATCATCAGCATCGCATTCATGAGTAGCCACAAAACGTGTACCCATTTGCACGCCAGACGCACCAAGGTCCATAAAGCGCTTAATGTCAGCACCACTATAAACACCGCCAGCCGCAATGACTGGTATGGCATAGCCCACTTTATCTTCTAATCTTTTGGCAAGCTCCACAACCTCTGGAACGATTTGTTCAAGTGCGTAGTTGGGGCTTTGGATATCTTCAGCTTTAAATCCAAGGTGTCCACCAGCTTTTGGGCCTTCAACCACAAAAGCATCGGGGGTATAATCTGAGCGACTTGACCATTTTTTTGCAATAATGGAGGCCGCACGGGCGGAAGATACTATGGGAACAAGCTTGGTGCGGAAATCTTCTTTTTTCTGATCGCAAACTTCACGCAGAAGCTTAGGCAATTCAAAGGGAAGGCCTGCACCGGAAAATATAATGTCAGCGCGGTTTTCGATGGATGTTTTAACCATTTCAGAAAAAGTGGTCAAAGCAACCATGATATTTACGCCTACGATACCCTTGGTCACTTCACGGGCTTTTAGTAACTCTTGTCTAAGAGCACGTAAATTTGCTTCTAATGGGTTTTTAGCCACATCTGGCTCTTTCATACCAATCATGGCAGCGGCGATAACGCCAATTCCGCCTTGATTAGCAACAGCAGATGCTAGCCCTGATAAAGAAACTCCAACTCCCATGCCGCCTTGAATAATGGGCATGGTAGCTGTTAACTCACCAATACGTAATGCAGGAAAGCTCATTTTGTTCTCCAATTAAGTTGTTGAATACAAGCTACAACTAAATATAAAAATGAGCAAGACTTCTTTTTGTGATAGTGGCACTTTATTTTTTAATTGTTTTGCTATCTTGAGCAAAGTGAACCATAGGGGCAATACTTACAGTTATCGCTTTCGCGTGGTGGAAAATGTGTGGCTGTTGCCATGTGGCTTAACACAAAGCTTAGCAGGCTAGGAATTTGTATTTTTACCACATGCTCACGCCAGTTTTCGTCAGCTTCATCATTTAGTAAAAAACATTCATTCCCGTTTTCAGCAAGGTTAACCCAAGCCGCATCAAATACACTTTCTGCGTAGCTTTCTTGGCAAAGGTGCATGTAACAGGGCAATTGTATTGAGGCAAAGGATTGTGCAATTTGATTTAATAGCTCATAGCCATCGTTTATTTCTGGTGTCCAAAGCTTAATTTCTTGCCACAATTCTTCTTCATCCCAAATATCTGCTTTAAGCTTGGGTAGCTTTCCTGTTTTATAATCTAGGATGATTAATTGCTGCTTACCTTGCACATTGCGTCGGTCTAGGCGGTCAAGTATACCTTTTAATAAAAAGTTTTCCTTTAAAATTGTTTGGATTGGTGCTTCAAGTTTACGTTCAAGTGCCATGACTTGCGTAACTTCGGGTTGATTTTCCAAAAACTTTTTTAAGCGTAAAGGTGCCGCCAATTGTAACATGATTAAGCTGTCTGGTGGCAATAGCTCTTTAAGATTTTCTTTCTCAAAATAAATCTTAACATATTCATCTATAAGTTCAGGTTTAATGTCACCTTGATGAATTCGTCTGCCTTCAAAATTCTTATATAAGTCTTGTAATATTTTATGAAGAAGATCCCCAACTATTTTAGGATTATATTCTTCATTAACTTCCTCTAATGGTTCAAATTTATAAATGTTTTGCCAAGCAAATCTTTGTGGGCATTGAATGTATGTATCAAGCCTAGTTGGCGAGATGCCGCGCGTAAGCATATTATGCATTCGTTGGCGTATATCATCTGTAATTATAATATGTTGCGGTTCGCGCTTTATGGGGGTAACTACACAAGGTGCAATATTTAAAGGCGCGTTGCCGCTTTCAATAATATGGCCTTGCTCTTGCTCCTCCTTCCAAATGGCAGAGTCAATAAAACGGCTACGACTTTTTTTACCATCAAAAAGGTTTGAGTTTCCAACACCTTCTTGCCAGAAAAAGTGAACATCCTTAGCTGAAGCCAAGAGTCGATGTAAGATATGAGCAATATTTCGCTCGCGTTTATTTGCATCTGCAAGTCCTAAAACATGTCGCAAAGCATCGGGCAATAATGGGTCTTGAGCCGCAAAACCAGGCAAGATATCATCGGTTGCATCTACAATAATAACTCTTTCAAAGTGTAAAAGCCTTGTTTCAAGAAGGCCTAAAATCTGCAATCCTGTAATGGGGTCAGCCTCAAAGGGGACACGCTCAGCCTGCATAAGATGTTGCACAAGGCTAAAAAGTGTTGATATGGGCATGACTTCATTAGCAATCGCGCTACCTTTTAGGCTTGGTATAACGCGCTGAATTAGGCGATACAGGGCCTCACTATCGAGTGGTGAACTTTTCCAAATTTCACCGCCATAGTTGAGTAAAAGCTGGCATAGATGCATGAGGGCTTCAGCCAAATTCTTTGGAGTGCTAATTGTTGCAAAATTTTGTATAAGTGCTGATAATATATCTTCTATCAAGTTTTTTTCAGCTTGGTTCCACTGAATTCCCCTGGTTGCCAATAAGTTTTGCGGGTCAACATAGCGGCTACCTTGGCGAAGATCATTTTCCATATAATGCAATATGTGGCGTATGGGTTTTTGAGTGTTTGATGAGCTCTGCCAGGGCTCTTCCTGCTCTGGCAAAGTCTTTAACATTTGAATATATGGATGTCGTAAGCAATGCAGGATGTTGCGCCAATAATAATATGTATTTTTGCCACGTTCAATGTGAGTTGTGTGTAAGCGCATTACTGCATCAAGTAGCGCAAATAATGGTGACTTATTAAGTGGATATCCCATGGAAATATTAAATTCTTGCTCTGGCAAGTGATGTAACATGGGCATTAGTAAGCCTGGTGCTGTTAGGATAATGGCAGTTGAGGCTTTATTTATGCTTTCATCTTGCTTGGTTAGCAGCTCTTTAACCGCCAATAGCTGAGAGTGAGCATCGTGCCCAGATAAAAAATGCATTTTAGCGGAAGATGCTGGGGTTTGTTTTGTAGTCTTTGGCGAATATAGTTTGTAATCAGCCTTCCAGTTTTTTGCTAAACGCTCATGGTCAAGGCAAGACCAATGTGCTTTGAGGCTAGGATTTGAAGAATTTTTTATAATATTGGGGTCGCTATGCAAGCATATGTGCGCACCATTTTGCCAAAGTTTATGCAGTATTTTTTGTTCTGCTTTATGCGGCTCTAAAAAACCAGCTACAAAAATATGTTTATTATTAATTCCTTCAATTGAAAGTAATGGAGGAATATTAATTGAATTTGCGGCAATTTGTGCATTTAAGCCTTCGGTTGTCCACATGTTTTCTTGCAACAAGGATAAATAATTTTTGTGAATATTATTTAAGGAGCTTAAAAGCGCCGCTGCTTGCGGTGAAACTTCACCTTCAACATGTTGTATGCTTTCAACTGCTTGCAAATTTAGCATGTATTCTTCAAAAAGCTTGGCTAGGCGAGTGCCCCAAGGTAGAAAATGCGCCATATCCATACGGGCAAAATGCTCAGCAATATAATCATTTTCATGAGAAACTTGCTTAACAGCTTGGAAAAGTAAATATACTTGGTCTAAAAGTGAGGCGTTTTGCAAAATATTTGCATCTTGCGCACAAAAAAGGCTGATGACTTCGCGCATGGTGAGCATGCGTGGTAAAAGCGCTGGCTTGGCAATGTTTGCATGGTTAGAAATTAAATCAATTAAATAGCGTCTTGGTCTGTCGTGAGGTAATATGATAATGCTATTTCCAAGCAAATTATCTGTATTTTCACATGCATAATCTAACAATGCAGGCAAAAAAGGCTCATACCATGAAAACAATTCAAAGGGGCGGCTCATGATTTTGCTCCCACTTTTTGCCATGCAGGGGCTGGTAAGGAATTTGAAACAGAATCTGTATTTACCATATAACAATGCTGTAAATCAAGATAGATAAGCACACCTTGGCTAGGGGCTTTGGTTGGTAAATTGGGGTCTGGTGGTAAGGAGTTAAGTAATTTTAGATAATTGCGAATCTGCTCCAAATGCTTTTTATCTTCCTTGCCAGTTTTAAACTCAATGGCACGCCAACCGTATTCATCTTGAGGTGGTATGAGTAAATCCACGCGGAATACCTCACCTTCAGCATTCATAAGGCTTTGTTCTGAAATGCTTTTTTCTGTCCATACATCTGGTAATGTGGCATACCATGTAAGCGCTGTAATTAGCTCATTATATAATTCTTCGGTTTGGCTTATGGGTAAGGAAAATGTGCGCAAACCAAGCTCCACTGCCCTTGTTGCGTCAAGTTTTGCATGGCCAGTGCTTTTAAATTGCTCAAGACAATGGTGAGTCAATAATCCACGTAGCCTAGATGTTAAAATTAGTTCTTGTAAGGGGTTACGGAATATTTTTAACCTTGGTAGCCATTCCATGGGTCTTGAAATTGAGATGCTTTTTGCTGTGGCTGTTGCTTGGTGTAAATCCTTAGCTTCATTTGGTATATCTTCAATTAAATCTCTATTTTCCGTAGTGTCTGCAGGTAAGCCTATTTTTGCAGGAATTTCCAACTCTGCCATGGGGAATAACTGCATAAGCCCGCAGGCAAGGTTGCGACGCATCTTTAATATATGTGGTGTATGCGTTTTGAATATATGTAGTTCTTCTTCTGCTCTGGTACAGGCTACATAGAATGTATTAAGTGATTCAAGGGCATTATCCACTTGAGCTTGGTAATATTCTTGGCCCATTTGTTTACAGCGTGGGGCAATTATTTCTAAGCCTTGCACTTTATAATTAATTGGGGGTGGGTTTTTTTCTTTTTGATTAAAACTAGTCCATGGAATAATTACTACCTTAAATTGCAAGCCCTTAGACTTATGTATAGTCATAATTTGCACAGCATTAATTTTATTGGGCATGGGAGCTTTTTCATCATTTCCATATTTTGACCAATATTCTAAAGCTGTACTTAGGGTGGCATGGCCTCGCTCACCAGCGCTATGAATAATTTCTAAAAAGCGTCGTAAAAATATATTAGCAGTTGGGAAGTGATCAAACACACGCAACACTCTATACCATTCTTGCATGGTATCATAGGGGGTTACAAGTTGGGCTGTGTTGTAAAATGGTGCAAAAACATCCTCCCAAAATTCAGGCCACTGTATTTGAAAATTACTACTCAATGAAAAATTTGAAGTATTGTTTACATTGTTTATTGAGGTGCTACTTGAAACATTTTGGCACTGTAAAGCCCAAGAATGCAATTCTTCATGGTTTGGGCTGTAGTTTGGCTTGCCAAGGTATGGTTCTAAGATTTTACCAGTTAGTAAGGTCCAAAAGCTTAAATTATCGTGAGGTGTGTTTAAAAAGTTAAGTAATGCAAGGCTTTCTTGTATGAGAGGGTGGGAGTTTAGAAGCAAGCTATTTTCTGTAATTACAGGGATGTTTAACTCCATAAGCCAAGAGGCAACGTTTGCAGCGCCAGTATTTGAACGAGTTAAGATTGTAATATCGCTAAAGGCTCT
>CAYJCI010000134.1:2210-5891 GCA_964368595.1 uncultured Desulfovibrionaceae bacterium | reverse complement strand
TGAATGAGGGGACTTGAACCCCCGGCCACCTGGGCCACAACCAGGTGCTCTACCAACTGAGCTACATCCACCATGGAAACAAAGTGTTTACACATTACTATTTACTTTGGCAAGTGTTTTATTAGCAATTAATAAATTTTTTATTTTTTCTTAAAATCATAGCTTTTTATGGTGCTATTTTAATTAATGTTTTATATTAATATGTTATTCTAATCATAGATAAAGTCTAGATTTTTTTTAATTTTTTTTATATAATCCTTTCGGCTTAAAAAATGATTTAAAAAACTTTTATTTTTTGGAGTATTACATGGATAGCCTCATTATTGAAGGTGGCATTAAACTTAATGGTAATATTGACGTAGGCGGCTCAAAAAATGCTGCCCTGCCCATACTATTTGCATCTATTTTGGTGGAAACACCTATTTTATATACGAATGTTCCTGATTTGCGTGATATACATACCACACTAAAACTATTAAAAATTCTTGGATGCCCTGCTGAATATAATGATGGTAATGTTGAAATAAATCCATGCACGCTTAGCCCGGAAGCTCCATATGACCTTGTAAAAACCATGCGTGCCTCTATTTTATGCCTTGGGCCTTTACTTGCTCGCATTGGCAAAGCTAAGGTAGCCTTGCCTGGGGGGTGTGCTATTGGCGCGCGCCCTGTTGATCAACATTTAAAGGGTTTTGAAAAAATGGGAGCCAGCTTTGAATTAGAAGATGGCTACATTATAGGCAAGTGTAAAAAGCTTACTGGTGCTCATATTATATTTGATATGCCAACCGTAGGTGGCACTGAAAACTTGCTTATGGCGGCTGTGCTTGCTGAGGGTGAAACCATATTAGAAAATGTTGCCCGTGAGCCTGAAATTATTGACCTTGCAAACTTTTTAATTGCATGCGGGGCAAAAATCAGCGGGCATGGCACAAGCACTATACATGTGCAGGGTGTATCTCGCTTAACTGGTGGAACCTACGCCATTATGCCAGACCGCATTGAGGCTGGAACATTTTTAATCGCCGCTGCCATAACTGGCGGTGATATGCTGGTGCGCAATTGCCCATGGGAAGAGTTGGAGTCTTTGATTGTTAAGCTTCAAAATATGGGTGTCACCCTTGAAAAAACACCAGAAGGTGTTCGCTCAACTTGCCCCGACGGCCCTCAAAGCCTTAAGAATATAAAAATTCACACCAAGCCCTACCCGGGCTTCCCAACTGATATGCAAGCCCAAACTATGGCCTTAATGTGCCTTGCTCAAGGTGATGGTATAATTGAAGAAAATATTTTTGAAAATCGTTTTATGCATGTGCAAGAACTTATTCGCATGGGTGCTGATATTACTATTTCTGGGCGTGCTGCCATTGTGCACGGCGGAAAGAAGCTAAAAGGTGCGCCAGTTATGGCGTCTGACTTAAGAGCTAGTGCTGCTTTTGTGCTTGCTGGCCTTGCAGCGCAAGGAAAAACGCAAATTCAAAGAATTTATCATTTAGACCGAGGATATGCCTCCATTGAGAAAAAATTAAATGCTGTTGGTGCACGTATATGGAGGGAATCTAAGTAAAAATACCTTAAAATTCTAGGCTAAAAAAAAATAGTGCATTTATTTGAAATTTTATATATAGACTTTGTCATTGCACTCACATTATTAATAATAACTTTTAATAAGTAAGGTAAATACCTTAATTTTTTAAATGTTAACAGACTGAGGGAAATATGAAATTTTCAACACGCACACGTTATGGTTTGAGGTTTTTAATTCATCTTGCATCTAGCCCAGAAGGTGAACTAATGCAATTAAATGAACTAGCTAAAGAAGAAGGTATTTCTGCTGGCTATTTAGAACAAATTGTACGTTCATTAAAACCGCTTGGCATAATGCGCTCTGTGCGTGGTGCTGCAGGAGGTTATGCACTTTCTTGCAAAGCCAACCAAATAAATATGGAACAAGTTTTCTTGCATTTAGAAGGAAATATTTCCCCTGTAGCATGCATAAGCAACCATAAACATTGTAAAAGAATTAACAAATGCACAACGCACAATTTTTGGAAAGCCCTAGATAATCATATGAGATCTTTCTTAAAGGGGATGACATTACAAGATGTAATGATTATGTATGGAGCAGAAAAGAATTCACTATAGTTCTCGTTTCTAATTCAATACTACTAAGGAGCTGATATAATGTGGGAATATACTGATGCTGTGCGTGAACATTTTATAAATCCGCAAAATGTAGGTGAACTTGAAGGTGCTAATGCCATTGGTGAGGTGGGAAGCCTTGCTTGTGGAGATGCATTAAAGCTTTATCTTAAAATTGATGAAAGTGGCCGTATTTTAGACGCAAGCTTTCAAACCTTTGGCTGTGCTTCTGCCATAGCCTCAAGTTCTGTTCTTACAGAAATGGTTAAGGGCTTAACTATTGATGAGGCTCTCGCCATTAACAATAAA
Source organism: uncultured Desulfovibrionaceae bacterium (assembly GCA_964368595.1). GTDB lineage: Bacteria > Desulfobacterota > Desulfovibrionia > Desulfovibrionales > Desulfovibrionaceae > CAYJAD01. Next base: position 3,440 of record CAYJCI010000134.1, on the reverse strand, counting down.
GACATTGCCGCAAAGCTTGGCGGCCTACCTAAAGAAAAAATGCATTGCTCCGTCATGGGGCAAGAGGCTTTAGAGGCAGCAATTCGCCATTATCGTGGTGAAAAACCAGTGCCGCATGCTCATGAAGATGGCAAGCTTATTTGCCGTTGCTTTGGTATCACTGATGCTCAAATTCAACGCGCTATACGTGAAAATGGCTTAAAAACCATTGAAGAGGTTACACATTACACTAAAGCTGGTGGTGGATGTGGTGACTGCATTGACCAAATTGAAGAAATTCTCAACGCAGAGCTTGGTAAACCAAAGCTTGAAGAACTAAGACCTGTACCACGCATGAATAATATCCAAAGAATGCAAGCTGTGATGCGTACTATTGATGAAGAAATACGCCCAAAGCTAGCCGTAGATGGTGGCGATATTGAGCTTGTGGATATGGATGGAACCAATGTTTTTGTACGCCTTGGTGGACGTTGCGCTCAGTGCAAATCTAGCCAAATTACCATTAACAATTTAGTACAGCAAAATTTACGTGAATTTGTGGATTCAGAAATAATAGTCCACGCTGTACCCTAAACTTGGAGTAACTATGCACACTGTCTATCTTGATAATAATGCAACTACTCGCGTAGCTCCAGAAGTTTTAGAAGCCATGCTCCCCTATTTTAGTGAGCAATATGGTAACCCTTCGAGCATGCATTCATTTGGTGGCAAAGTTGGCGCAGCAGTAGCCAATGCTCGCGCGCAAATTGCTGAATTAATTGGTGCAAGCCCTGAGGAAATTTTATTTACCTCTTGCGGCTCTGAAAGTGACAATACTGCCATTATGTCAGCAATACAAAGCCAACCTGAAAAAAAACATATTATAACCACAAAGGTTGAACACCCTGCAGTGCTTAACCTTGCCCAATACCTTGAAGGTAAGGGCTATGAAATTAGCTACATTCCTGTTGATTTCAAAGGCCGTATTGATATGGATGCCTACGCAGAAAGCCTTAGAAAGGACACTGCAATAGTATCTATTATGTATGCTAACAATGAAGTTGGAAATATATACCCCATTCAACAAATGGCTGAAATGGCTAAAGAACAAGGTATATTATTCCATACTGATGCTGTACAAGCTGTTGGCAAAGTCCCTATGAATATGGAAACATTGCCCGTGGACTTCCTTGCCCTATCTGGTCATAAATTACATGCTCCAAAGGGTGTTGGTGCTTTATATATTCGTAA
>CAYJCI010000134.1:0-2110 GCA_964368595.1 uncultured Desulfovibrionaceae bacterium | reverse complement strand
TATCTGGTCATAAATTACATGCTCCAAAGGGTGTTGGTGCTTTATATATTCGTAAGGGCACTCGTTTTCGTCCATTCTTGCGTGGTGGGCATCAAGAGCGTGGTCGCCGTGCTGGTACTGAAAATGTTCCATATATGATTGCCATGGGCAAAGCTGCAGAGCTTGCTTATAAAAATATTGATAATGAAGCTACACATGTTGCCGCATTACGTGACACTTTAGAGCAAGGCTTAATCCAAAACATTAGCGATTCTGTAATTAATGGTGATGTTGAAAACAGATTGCCCAATACTTCAAGTATTGCTTTCAAATATATTGAAGGTGAGGCCATATTGCTCATGCTTGATAGGTTTGGAATTTGTGCAAGTTCAGGTTCAGCTTGTACTTCTGGTAGCCTTGAACCATCGCATGTACTTCGTGCCATGGGTGTACCATTTACCTATGCTCATGGTTCTATTCGCCTATCCTTATCACGCTATACCACCAAGGAAGATGTAGACATTGTACTTAAGGAATTTCCACCAATTGTACAAAGATTACGCGCCCTCTCCCCTTTTGGTAAATAACAAAAAAGCATATAAAATAAAAAAACACCGGCTAGCTAGTCGGTGTTTTTTTATTGAATTTTTCAGAAGATTAATCGTTAGACTTATTCTTTTTACGAGCCATCTGTGCTTTAAGTACGGTCTTTTTCATGTTATTAAAATGCCTTATAGACATAAGGGATTGATCCTTAGCATAGCCACAAAGTTTTTTATAACCTTCTGGAGTAATTCCATTATGCGTTGCTAAGTGCCGAGAAGTGATAATCTTACCTTCTTTAGCACAGATACAACAAATAATTTTATCATTTGTAATTGCATCTTCAGGTTTAACTTTAAGCATGCGCTTAGTGTATCCACAGGTTAAAGATGTTTTAGTTTCTTTTTTGCCTTCATCTGTATTAGAAGTGCTTTCATCATTTTCTACTATAGTACCTGCGCTGGCAGGGCCGTGAATACCATCAAGACCTTTCAAATAAGCGGCATATTGCTCTAAAACAAAAGCTGGTGATTGCCCAGGATTTGTTTCCATAATCATTCTTAAAAGTTCTGTTTTATCAACCATTTTATTCTCCTTCTTTTGCTAAATCCATTTGATTTATACAGATACTAATTCCAATAGTCAAGGTATGAATTAAAATACATAGAAAGTTATCAAGCAAAAAAATTATCTATAACAATTTATCATTTTATAATAGCCCTTGAATAGCTTGTAGGTAATAAATTTTAACATTAAAACCAACTTTTTAATTATCTGTAATTATAGATAAAAAAAACAAAAAACATTTTTTTTACAAAAAAATTCATTTTTTTTCATTTTGCCCCTTTTCAAATCTGTAAAGGGGATTATTTTTACTCTCGTTCACCAAGAAATGATGAACACAATAAAAACACATCCTGCAGGCTGGCTCATGCCACGCACTGTTAAATATTGTAGAAATTGGATGTCTAAATTTAACTGTTTGGAGGAAAGGAAATTATGTCACTAAAGCCCCTTAATGACCGTGTGCTTGTTAAGCGTCTTGAAACTGAAGAGAAAACCGCAGGTGGTCTATACATCCCTGATACTGCTAAAGAAAAGCCATCTAAAGGCGAAATCGTTGCAGTAGGCCCAGGTAAAACTGCCGATAACGGTCAACGTATTGCCCTAGAAGTTAAAGCTGGTGATACAGTATTATTCAACAAATATGCTGGCACAGAAGTTAAGCTTGACGGCGTTGAGCATCTTGTGATGCGCGAAGACGATATCCTTGCCATTATTGGTTAATTCTACACATTATATTATTTTTAGGAGAGTATTTATATGTCTGCCAAAGAAATTTTGTTTGACGTAAAAGCACGTGAAAAATTATCCCGCGGTGTGGATAAGCTTGCTAATGCCGTAAAAGTTACACTTGGCCCTAAGGGTCGTAACGTTGTTCTTGAAAAGAGCTTTGGTGCTCCTGTTATCACTAAAGACGGCGTAACTGTTGCTAAAGAAATTGAACTTTCTGATAAGTTTGAAAATATGGGCGCACAAATGGTTAAGGAAGTTGCTTCCAAAACCTCTGACGTTGCTGGCGACGGCA
>CAYJCI010000133.1:0-5893 GCA_964368595.1 uncultured Desulfovibrionaceae bacterium | reverse complement strand
ATGTAAAGAAGGGGACTGAGCTTGCAGAGAGTAATAAATTAGGCCAAGAAATTTGCGACCTTATTAAACAGCATCATGGTACAAGGATTATGCAATTCTTTTATCAAAAGGCTATCACCTTGGGTGAAAGCCCCAAGGAAGTTGACTTTTCCTATGCTGGCCCACGCCCACAAACTAAAGAAGCCGCAATTTTAATGCTTGCTGACTCGGTTGAAGCTTCATCTCGTACTTTAAGTGATCCCACTCCAGCCCGCTTAAAAAGCCATATTGACAGCATTATTAAGGGGATTTTTTCTGAAGGTCAGCTTGATGAATCTGAGCTTACCTTTAAGGATTTGAATAAGATTAGTGAACAATTTTTGCGCATACTGACAGGTATTTTTCATCAGCGAATTGCTTATCCTGCTGGAGCTTCTAAAGATGTTGGCAAGGTTGCGGCTGATGATAAAGTAAAAAATGAAGATGTTAAAGTAGCGACACCTGCCAATACTAGTACTTTAAATGGTGCGCCTGTATCCCCCATGGGGCGGCGTGTTCAATAGTATATCACGGTAATGACAGTTAATAATTTAATACAAATTTATAATGAAGCAGGGTGGTTATGCCCTATACCTGCTAGAAAACTTAAAACTATAATTAATGCTATGCTCAAGGTTGTGCCCAACAGTCTTGGGCATATTGCTTTGTATGTGGTTAGAGATGGTGAGATAATGCAACTGAATAATGAGCATTTATCTTGCCATGGGCCTACTAATGTTTTGTCTTTCCCCTCAGAATTATTAACGGCAGGGCAAGAAAATCCACATACAATTGTAATTTCTGTGGATACACTTAAAAGAGAATGCCTGTTATATGGGCAGGATATAGTAGAACATTTTTTACGTTTGCTTGCTCATGGGCTAGGGCATGTGGCTGGCTATGATCATGGTGATGAAATGTTTAGCCTTTGTGAGCAGATGGAAGACGTTGGATTTGACTTAATTAAATAATTAATCAACAGCAAAATAACAATGCATAAAGAAAAATGTATATATTATGATAATGCAAGCCAATGGGCTGGGGGGGAGTTGGCCGCCCCTGTAATTGTGCTTGGTGATACTGGCTCTGTGCTTGATGATGCATGGGCTTTAGTTAAGGCTGATAAATTGCCTGTATGGGGTAGTGTGCTTGCCAGCAGTCAAAGTAGCGGGCGGGGGCAAACTCGCAGACATTGGCAATCACCAAAAGGTAATATTTATGCTGCGTTACGGTTGCCAAACGTTGCCCCCTTTGACAACACAGCCGCTGCCCCTGCCTTATCCGCATTGATAATTGAAGCTTTAGAAAATATTCATTGCAAAGTTCAACTCAAATGGCCCAATGATCTTGTGGCAAATCTTAAAAAATTTGGCGGAATACTTTTAGAAGAAAAACAGGGTGTTATCATTGCTGGCATTGGTATTAACATTAATGAGGCCCCATTAAATTCTTTTATGCGAGAGGGTGCGGCACTTGAAGGTGGCGTTTTGCCCCTATTAAAACATGATTTTCAAGAGTTAACATACTATAATAATAATATTTATTCTGATGAAATTCCTTTAAGTGAAAGGCTGTGGCTTTATCTTGTAAGACGGATGTATTTTTGTTATACAACCGAGTCACCTATGCTATGGTCCGATAACTGGAAGAAAATTGCTGAGCGTAATTTGCTTTGGAAGGGCCAAAGTGCAAGCCTTCACGATACTGATACTGTAATTAATGGAATTGTTATGGGTTTGGGTGTAGGTGGTGAATTAGCGCTTTTAGTTGATGGTAATGAGCAATATTTTTTAAGTGGAAGTCTTAATTTTTGTGATTATACACGCCTTGGGGGTTAAGTAAATGAGTAATGAAATGCGTAGCTTTGCTGAAGTGCAGAGCTTGTTGCAGGGTAAGGCTATTTTAGTTGCCAACCGTGGCATTCCTGGACGACGTATTTGCCGTTCAATATGTGAGCGTTTTGATGCTACTGCTGTTATGACGGCAACTGATATTGACAAAACTGCTCCTGCAGCAGCTACGGCTCAAGAACTTTTACTACTTGGTAAGGATGCTCGTGCTTACCTTGATATTGACCGCATTATTGCTCTTGCTAAGCGCCGTGGTATTGTTGGTATTCACCCTGGTTGGGGTTTTGCATCTGAAGATTCTGCTTTTCCACAAAAATGTGCTGATGCTGGCATAACCTTTATTGGTGCTACAGCAGAAGCTATGAATATGCTTGGAAATAAAGTTCAAGCAAGAACCATAGCAAAAAAACTTGGCATACCAGTTGTGCCAGGTTCTGATGGTGCTGTGGATATAGACACTGCCCGTAAAATTATTAAAGAAATCGGCCTACCAATCATGCTTAAGGCTGAAGGTGGCGGCGGTGGTCGTGGAATTTTTGCCATATTTAATGAAGAAGAGCTTGAAGATGCATTCTTCAAAGCCTCAACCATGGCCCAAGCTTCTTTTGGTAATCCTCGTTTATTTGTTGAAAAATACCTTACAAAGGTAAGACACATTGAAATTCAGGTAATTGCAGATAAGTTTGGCAATGTATTTGCATTTGATGAGCGTGATTGTACAGTTCAACGTAACCATCAAAAACTTATTGAAATTACTCCATCACCTTGGGTTGGTCTAACCCCTGAGTTACGTAAACAACTTAAAGAATATTCTTGCCACTTAATTCGTGAAGTTGGCTTTACCTCCCTTGCCACAGTTGAATTTTTAGTAACAAATGACGGTGAAGCCTATTTAATTGAGGTTAATACACGCCTACAAGTGGAGCATGGCATTACTGAAAGCCGTTATGGCATTGACCTTGTTGAGGAGCAAATTGCCATTGCCTTTGGCGCTAAGCTACGCTTAAGTGAGGAAGATACCCAGCCAATGCACTTTGCTATGCAGGTGCGCATAAATTGTGAAGACCCACAAAACCAATTTGCACCTAACTCTGGCTTGGTTACTCGCTATGTATCTCCTGGTGGCCCTGGTGTACGCCTAGACTCTAACATGAGTGCTGGTTATGAATTTCCGCCAAACTATGACTCAGCTGGTGCTTTGCTCATTACTTATGCTCGTGAGTGGGATAAAACCATTAGCATTATGCAGCGCGCACTTGGTGAATATATCATTGGTGGCATTAAAACTACCATTCCATTTTTTAGGCAAGTTCTTAATCATCCACTATTTTGCACTGCTGATTTTGATACTAATTTTATCGCTCAAACACCTGAACTTATGTACTATACTGACGCAGCCCCAGAGGGAGAGCGCCTTGCAAGCTTGGTGGCAGAAATTTCTGCCAAGGGGTATAATCCATATGTTCAGCTTGGTGAATATCGCTCAGTAGACACACCAAGAATGCCTGAATTTGAGCCAGTGCTTCCACCCATATTGAGTACAGAAAGGCGCAATCCTTCACCATATCCTCATGGTGATAGGGTAGAACTACTTGATTATATTCGCAATAGTAACTATGTACACTTTACTGACACAACTCCTAGAGATTTTACTCAATCCAATAGTGGCAATCGCTTCCGCTTGGCTGAGGATGCCTTAATTGGGCCATACCTTGACAATGCCAACTATTTTTCCATTGAAAATGGTGGCGGAGCACACTTCCACGTAGCCATGATGGCTAATATGACCTACCCATTTGCTGAGGCGAAGGAGTGGAATCGCTTTGCGCCAAAAACACTTAAACAAATTTTAGTGCGCTCAACTAACGTTCTTGGATATACACCACAACCACGCAATTTAATGCAACTTACTGGTGAGATGATTTGTGATGATTATCAAATTATCCGTTGCTTTGACTTCTTAAATCATGTGGAAAATATGCGTCCTTTGGCTGATGTTGTTATGTCACGCAAGGATGTTGTTTTTGAGCCAGCGTTATCCTTATCATGGGCCAAGGGCTTTGATGTTGCTCACTACATGCAAGTTGCTGAAGCCTTGCTTGGTATGGTGGCGCAATCCATGGGAGCTAGTGTTAGCATCGCCACACAAAATATTATACTTGGCTTAAAAGATATGGCTGGAGTTTGCCCACCGCGCTTTATGGAAGAGCTGGTTTCAGCCTTACGCAAGCGTTGGCCTGATTTAGTTCTGCATTATCATAGACATTATACCGATGGTCTTTTTGTGCCAGCCTGTGGCGCTGCGGCAAAGGCTGGGGCACATATTTTAGATGTGGGCCTTGGTGCTGCTGTTCGTTCATATGGGCAGGGTGATGTATTATCCATGGCAGCTTATCTCGAAGATGAGCTTGGCCTTGAAACTAACCTTAATAAATCTGCCATTCGTGATGCGAACTTTGTATGCAAACAAATTATGCCTTATTACGATCGCTATTGCTCGCCATACTTCCAAGGTATTGATTATGACGTTGTGGAGCATGCCATGCCTGGCGGTGCCACATCATCTTCACAAGAGGGCGCAGTAAAACAAGGCTACATCCACCTTCTGCCTTATATGCTTAAATTCTTGGCAGGCACTCGCAAGGTGGTTCGCTACCATGACGTGACTCCAGGCTCACAAATCACTTGGAATACTGCATTTTTAGCTGTTACAGGTGCTTGGAAACGTGGTGGTGAAGATGAAGTTCGCTTCCTCTTAAGCGTACTTGAAGAAATTACTAATAATAGTGAAGAAAGCCTTTCTGCTGAAATGAAAAATGCAAGGCTTAGCATTTATAAAGATTGTAATGATGCCTTCCGCAATTTATTGCTTGGTAAATTTGGCAAACTGCCCTTGGGCTTTCCGCCAGACTGGGTTTATGAAAGTGCTTTTGGCAATACTTGGAAAAGCGCCATTGAGCAACGTGTTGATATATCACCTCTTGAAACTCTTGAAGATATTGACCTTGTGGCAGAGGAGCGCGCCCTTACAGATATTATTCGCCGCAAGCCCACAGCGGAGGAGTTTGTCCTTTACTTAAATCACCCAGGTGATGCCATTAAAACCATACAATACAAACAATTATTTGGTAATGCCAATAAATTACCCCTGCATGTTTGGTTTGAAGGCCTAAAAATTGGTCAAGATTTGTACTTTGAAGATAGTAATGGCAAGCCGCACCATCTTATTATATCTGGTTTTTCTGAGCCAAATGCTGCTGGTCTTTCCGTATGCCGTTATGTATTTGACTCTGAAATCATGGCTACAGATGTTCAAGTCACCGCGCCTTCCAATGATGGCTCTAAGGGCATAGCTAAGGCTGACCCAAGTAATCCTCATCATGTAGCGGCACCAAGTAATGGTGATTTATGGGTAACCTATGTTCATCCTGGTGATATTGTTAAAAAAGGCGAAGAGCTGTTTAACGTATCAATTATGAAGCAAGAAAAGGCCGTGCTTGCACCAATGGATGGTATGGTTGTACGTGTGCTTAAGAGTGCAGATTATAAAGAAAGTAAACAAATGGTATCAGTGAGAGAGGGTGAGCTTATTGTTGAGCTTGGGCCAGTGCCACGAGTTTGTAGCAATGAAGCATGTTGTCATCCTATCCCCATGGATAATATTGATTTTTGCCCATATTGTGGTGAAAAGCTAGCTAGCTAAATATAACTATGCGTTATTATTAATAATAGCATGAGTAGTAACAGTCGCATACCTTACCTTGATGGATTTAAGGGTTTTACTGTAATACTTGTATCTTTGTTGCACTATATTATGTGCTTTGTAGTTGACAGTGGCTATGTCGGATGGGAATCTGGCATAGCCAATACTGACAAAATAAATTATTTTTGGGCCAATGCTCCATTGTCCTTTTTAGCCAATGCTACCTTTGTTTTATCAATCTTTTTTGCCATCATAGCCTTTTTACCTGCTTGGCATTTTTTCCAAAAACAAGATGTGGAATGGATTAAAAAACAAGCCATTG
>CAYJCI010000132.1:0-5945 GCA_964368595.1 uncultured Desulfovibrionaceae bacterium | reverse complement strand
TTTTCTACGAAACAACTCCAGCCGCCAAAGCTAAGAAAAAACTTGCAGCCGCTGCAGCCAAAGCTTTTGAAGAAGCTTCCAAAGGCCATGCAGAAAGTGGCGTGCAAACACGTGTAGAAATTAAGAGCATCACCCCAGCTAGAGTAGTATTTACTTTCTGCGGTGTTGAGTTCTCATTTGCTACATTGTTGCCAGTTGTTGGTGGCTTTTTAATAGCATCTGTTGCCTCCTTCCTTGGTGTTGGTGGCGGTTTCTTGCTAGTGCCCTTCCTAACTAGTATTTCACAACTACCCATGTACCTTGCCGCTGGCACATCAGCCTTTGCTGTGCTTATTGGCATGATCACATCCATCACCACCTTTATGTTTGGCGGCACTCCTGTGTACTGGACATTAATTGGTGTTGAACTTTGCGGTATTGTTCTAGGTTCTTGGATTGGCCCAATGACTGCAAAATACCTATCTGACGTATGGTTGAAGCGTATCTTCATCGTACTTGCTTTCTTAGTAGGTATTAACTACGTTCTTCGTGGCTTCTTTGGCATGAGATTGTGGTAATTTAGTACTAAAATAATTTGTGGTGAGGTTTTTTATGAAGCCTCACCACATTTACATGAATCTAATTGTATAAATAATTTCTATTAAGGAATATTCGTTTTATTTGCTTAATATCATTTGATAGTTTAGTTTGTACGCTCCGCGGGGCAAGGGGATGGGGTGAGCTAGCACCCCCCGTTCCCCTTTGCAATCCCCCTCCCCTCGCTTGGGCATTCGGCTATTGCCAAGTCCCATAGTAGCTGTCTTCATTTCGCTCAGACGATCTACTTTGGGGCATGAGTAGCCACGATCTACCCATGCTGGCATAGCACGAATGAACATATCACTGTATGAAGCTCTCGGTATGAAAAGTGTGTTAAAATCTTCATTGTATCACGCTGATAATAAAAATATTTATATTAGGAAACATTCAGACAATTAGAGTACCGTGAAGTCGCAAAGTACTCATTAATTTAATATGACAGAAATTTACACCCTACTAGACAGCTTTTTGATAGCACCCTTTCGCCTGCCAAGCTCAGCCGTATTTGGCTTATGGCTTGGCTGTGCCATATTAGCTTTTTATTGCACCTTACTTGCTGAGGGTATTTATTTGCTCTTTATGACAGTGCATAAAAAATATTATCACGGCTTAAGCGATGACACCATGCACTACCATAAACTTAGCATGAAAGCCTTGCACAGTGGCAATAAAGAAGCCTACTTAGCCGCCAATAAGCTGGCTCATGATAAATTTGGCAAAAGCTTTTTTGCTAAAGCCTCAGTTAGCATGGCAGCCGTAGCACCTGTACCCTTTGCTTTAAATTGGTTGTCTTTAAGATTTGAAGGCATTGACGTGCACACCATACCCTTTACCGAAAAAAGCGTGGGTTATGTTTTTGTATTTTTAATTTTATACATTGTAGAGCGAATTGCATTTTCTAAATTTCGTAAACGTTTTATTGAAGTCTAAATAAATTCCCTTCAAAAGCTTACTTTAAGTCCAAATAGTTACGATACCTGCCTCACTTCTTGTGAAAAAAATAACAATAACTATTTATAATATTTTATTAAATTAAACATAAATTTAATTTTTATATTGGCAAATCATACTTTTTTGCTTATAATTACATTGAGCAAAATTGTGCCTTAGCAAGAGCATTACAGCTAATTAGCCCCATGCATACATGTGATTCTTTTTGAAAATACAGTACTTTATTTTATCAACTCAAGTTTGTATTAAAGGTAGGTGAGTTGTGTACAACAAATATTTTGCCATTCTTATTCACATATTCTGTTTTATTTTCTTATCATTTTCACTAAGTCACGCCTTTAACACCGCCCCACCAACATTACGTTTTGGTTACATACCCGGCTATGGTTTTGCACAAGACTTAAGTGTAGCAAGCGAAAGGGGCTACATATACCAAACCCTAAAGCGTATGGAGAATTACTCTACTTACAAATTTACCTTCACAGCCTATGATGATGTACAAAGCATACAACAGGCACTAGAAGATAATAAAGTGGATGTTATTTTGCCCTTTATACAAAATAGTAAACTTGCAGAAAGATTTATGTATGGACAAAAAGCCGTAGGGACAGCCCAAGTTGTACTGGTAGCAAAGGGCATTGACTACGCATATTATAATGACCCAGCCCAAATTAACGGCAAAACCATCGCCTCATACCATGGCAGCGCATTAGAACCATACTTAGATGATTACTGCAAAAAAAATGGCTTTAAAATTAATTATATCCGTGGAGATTTATTAAAGTATCACGAGCTTAAGGCAGATTATTACTTAGTTTCAAGCTTGTCTGATGTGTTTCATGATTATGATTCAATTATAAATTTATCTGCATATGATTATTATGCTTTATATCGTAAAGATGGCAATAAAATAATTGAAGAACTGCTAAATTCCAATGCAATGGTTAGGGAAGCTGATGCAAAGCTGATGCATCAATTATACCTAAGATATTATAACACTAACCTAACACGCCGAGATTTAACAAAGACTGAAATGCTAGCCATTAAGGATAAAACCTTTACCGTTGGCTACATTGGTAATCACCCTCCCCTGCAATATACTGATAAAAATGGACAAGCTAGTGGTATTGCCGTGGAAATACTTGACCTTTTGGCTAAACGTTATGGATTCAAAGTAAACTATATTCCCTATTCATTGCGTGACCCAAAGCAATTTCATGAAAGCTTTGACATTTTAATATCCTTACTTGGTGACTATCACCATGAAAACACCCACTATAGAATCACGGAACAATATTTTAGTCAGCCCCTTATGCTGATTACATCAAAAAACGATGCCATAATTAAAAACTTCAAAAATCATAAACGATCCATTGGTATATTAAATTATATTGCCGTACCTAAAGAAGCTGTGCTTGAAGAGTACCCAAAGGCTGAAGTGCAAGTATTTGACACATTAAACTCCATGACCTTAGCTTTTGACCGTGGTGAAATTGACGCCATGCTCACCACCTCCACGGCCTTGCCATATTTTAACTCCGTTTTTGGAGATACGCTCTTCACCTTTGGCAATGATTTAAATTTACCATTCCAGCTATACATTTCGCGCAAATTAAACCCTATATATGTTAACATTTTTAATGTTATTTTTGATTATGTAGACCCTGCAGAGTTTGAAGAAATTGTAACAAGGCAAACGCTTGAATTTTTACCCTCATTTTCCTTTTCAGAGGGTTTAAGAATTTATCGTTTTGAAATTATTACTGCAGCATTAGTACTATTATTTTTATTTATTGTTACAATACTTTACTTGCGAAACAAGCAAAAACTAGCCGTACTTGATGTATTAAAATATGATACATTGTCTGGTTTTGAAAATTATTCTTTCTTTGAAAAGAAAGTTGCTAAGACTATGCGCACAGTGCACTGTAAGGATTATGAAATTTTATCTGTAGATATTGATGCATTTAGCGCCATTGCCACTCACTATAACTATGAAGTAGCTAACGATGTATTAAAAACAATGTCTGAGGCCCTAGATGAGCACTTGAAAGGAAAATCAGGCCTAATTACTAGAACATTTGCAGATAATTTTACACTTTTATGCAAATCTAAAGACACAGAGGAAATTGTAAACATAGTACAAGAAAAAATTATCCCTAAACTAAAGGCCATATTGGAGGAGAATTATCCACTAACATTATCCCTCGGCGCCTACCCCATTACCAATTGCTCACTACCAGTGCATCTTATGGTTGATAGGGCAAACCTTGCAAAAGCCAAAGGTAAGGGCGAGCATCGCACCACGTTCTATATTTTTGACCAAAGCATGATGCAATATTATGACACCAGATTAAATGTTACGTATCGAATGGAAAATGCCTTAAAAGACAATGAGTTTAATTTAGTATTTCAGCCAAAAATTGAGTTTAAGACACTTACATTAATCGGTGCCGAAGCACTTGTGCGTTGGAGAACATCCACTGATGAAATAATCTATCCCAATGACTTTATCCCGATTTTTGAAGAAAATGGCTTTATCGTCAAGCTTGATATATATGTATTTACAAAAGTTTGCCGCTTTATTAAGGAAAATGAACACATCATTGGTGATAGACTAGTATCAGTAAATATATCCAACCGCACCATGCTTGAGCCAACCATTGTGGGCCGCTTAAAAATGATTGTGGATAATTTTGAAATTGACCCCAAAAATATTGAATTAGAAATTACAGAAAGTGCCATGTGCGAAGATTTTTGCATGAATAAATTGCAAGAATTTCAGGCCTTAGGTTTTGTAATTTCCATAGATGATTTTGGAGCTGGAGTTTCATCCTTAAACCGCTTAGGCAATATGAATGCTGATGTGATTAAACTTGATAAAACTTTCTTGGATCTTTGTAGTGATAACCCAAAAGCTAAGGTAGTTGTGCAAGACACCATTAGCATGGCAAAACACCTTAACATGAAGGTTGTGGCAGAAGGTGTTGAGACAGCAGAACAAGCCTTGTGGTTACAAGGTCTTGAGTGTGATATTGCTCAAGGATATTACTTTGCAAAACCTGTAAATGTCACGGAGTTTTTAGCACAAGTTAAGGAGAACAAAGTCTTCATCATTAAAAAGTAATTAGCAAAGGTTGCATAATTGCTTTAATAGCCTCTACCCCAAAAAAGTTGAATAAAATATTAAAAAAACCACCAAGAATCACTTCTTAGCGGTTTTAATTTATTATATTAAGCTCAAATTAAGCTTCGTCTTTATTTACTTGGTCTATATTTTGTTCTTCTGCTTTTTTTTGCTTTTCTTCGTACATCTTTTTTACTTCTTCTTTTTTCAAATCAGCAATTAGAACTTGTGTTGGCGTAGTGTTTTCTGATTGTGGAACTTGCAAGCCAATGCGCGCTGCATGATTTACAATAATTGGCCCCACAAGGTTAAGGGCCGTTTCCTCTGGTTTACCAACGGGTATGGTAACCGTAACAAGCACGGCTAATTGACGAATATTTTTAAGGCGCAAGAGTTTTTGCTCCGCATCGCCCACTTTAATTTTAAAATCGCTAATAAAACTATAAGGGTCAGCGACTAGCAGGCCAACTTGCGGATTATCCATGCTTTGCAAAACAAGCAATGGAGCATCTGGGCGTATTTGTAGTAGAATAAATTCATGCAGGCCTTCAAATCCAGCTAATCCGCGTGGAAAGTAGATGACCTTGTCTCTATCTACTCGTCTTACACCAAGGCGAGTTTGAATTTCTACTTCGTTTTTTCTTGCCATAAATTTGCCACCATCAATAGGTCTTCGTTACTAGTTTCAATAGCCATGCGGTTTTCTTCGGTCACACGTTTATACACTTCTTCCCTGTAGACTGTAACGTCGTCAGGCACATCAATACCAAGCTTGATTTGCTTACCTTGCAAACCAAGTACGGTGATGCGAATGTTTTCACCCAAATAGAGGCTTTCGCCAGGGCGTCGTGTGAGTATTAGCATAAAATACCTATTTTCTTTTAAACATACTGCGCCAAATTAAGCTGCATAATCATGGATGAAGACTTAAGTACAGTATTGTACGCAAGCTCTTGTTTTGCAAGATTATTTAGCAATTCAGTCAAATCGATATCCTCAGTATAGCTTAAACGCTCTTGTTGGTCTAGCTTTTCCGCACTGAGCATATCTTCAGCTAAATCAAGCCTATTTACAATGCCACCAATGGTGGTATTTTGAGTCATTACATGCTCATGAGCTTCGGTTAAGGTTACAAGTGTTTCCGAAATACCGTCAGTATCATTATACTCAAGGAAGGAAACAAGCTGGCCTACCACCTCAAATAAGTTTGGCCCCTCCACCACTTGGCCATTGTATTGACCACCAAAAATATCCTTACCCACTTGGTTTGCGGGGACATATGTATCCT
>CAYJCI010000131.1:0-5947 GCA_964368595.1 uncultured Desulfovibrionaceae bacterium | reverse complement strand
ATGTAAAGAAGGGGACTGAGCTTGCAGAGAGTAATAAATTAGGCCAAGAAATTTGTGACCTTATTAAACAGCATCACGGTACAAGGATTATGCAATTCTTTTATCAAAAGGCTATTACCTTGGGTGAAAGCCCCAAGGAAGTTGACTTTTCCTATGCAGGCCCACGCCCACAAACTAAAGAAGCTGCAATTTTAATGCTTGCTGACTCAGTTGAAGCTTCATCTCGTACTTTAAGTGACCCAACTCCAGCCCGCTTAAAAAGCCATATTGACAGCATTATTAAGGGGATTTTCTCTGAAGGTCAGCTTGATGAATCTGAGCTTACCTTTAAGGATTTGAATAAGATTAGTGAACAATTTTTGCGCATACTGACAGGTATTTTTCATCAGCGAATTGCTTATCCTGCTGGAGCTTCTAAAGATGTTGGCAAGGTTGCGGCTGATGATAAAGTAAAAAATGAAGATGTTAAAGTAGCGACACCTGCCAATACTAGTACTTTAAATGGTGCGCCTGTATCCCCCATGGGGCGGCGTGTTCAATAGTATATCACGGTAATGACAGTTAATAATTTAATACAAATTTATAATGAAGCAGGGTGGTTATGCCCTATACCTGCTAGAAAACTTAAAACTATAATTAATGCTATGCTCAAGGTTGTGCCCAACAGTCTTGGGCATATTGCTTTGTATGTGGTTAGAGATGGTGAGATAATGCAACTGAATAATGAGCATTTATCTTGCCATGGGCCTACTAATGTTTTGTCTTTCCCCTCAGAATTATTAACGGCAGGGCAAGAAAATCCACATACAATTGTAATTTCTGTGGATACACTTAAAAGAGAATGCCTGTTATATGGGCAGGATATAGTAGAACATTTTTTACGTTTGCTTGCTCATGGGCTAGGGCATGTGGCTGGCTATGATCATGGTGATGAAATGTTTAGCCTTTGTGAGCAGATGGAAGACGTTGGATTTGACTTAATTAAATAATGTTTTTTATAATCAAATATTTTAATAACTAGATAATTTTTCAGCATCAACTAATTAAGTAACAGCAAAATAACAATGCATAAAGAAAAATGTACATATTATGATAATGCAAGCCAATGGGCTGGGGGGGAGTTGGCCGCCCCTGTAATTGTGCTTGGTGATACTGGCTCTGTGCTTGATGATGCATGGGCTTTAGTTAAGGCTGATAAATTGCCTGTATGGGGTAGTGTGCTTGCCAGCAGTCAAAGTAGCGGGCGGGGGCAAACTCGCAGACATTGGCAATCACCAAAAGGTAATATTTATGCTGCGTTACGGTTGCCAAACGTTGCCCCCTTTGACAACACAGCCGCTGCCCCTGCCTTATCCGCATTGATAATTGAAGCTTTAGAAAATATTCATTGCAAAGTTCAACTCAAATGGCCCAATGATCTTGTGGCAAATCTTAAAAAATTTGGCGGAATACTTTTAGAAGAAAAACAGGGTGTTATCATTGCTGGCATTGGTATTAACATTAATGAGGCCCCATTAAATTCTTTTATGCGAGAGGGTGCGGCACTTGAAGGTGGCGTTTTGCCCCTATTAAAACATGATTTTCAAGAGTTAACATACTATAATAATAATATTTATTCTGATGAAATTCCTTTAAGTGAAAGGCTGTGGCTTTATCTTGTAAGACGGATGTATTTTTGTTATACAACCGAGTCACCTATGCTATGGTCCGATAACTGGAAGAAAATTGCTGAGCGTAATTTGCTTTGGAAGGGCCAAAGTGCAAGCCTTCACGATACTGATACTGTAATTAATGGAATTGTTATGGGTTTGGGTGTAGGTGGTGAATTAGCGCTTTTAGTTGATGGTAATGAGCAATATTTTTTAAGTGGAAGTCTTAATTTTTGTGATTATACACGCCTTGGGGGTTAAGTAAATGAGTAATGAAATGCGTAGCTTTGCTGAAGTGCAGAGCTTGTTGCAGGGTAAGGCTATTTTAGTTGCCAACCGTGGCATTCCTGGACGACGTATTTGCCGTTCAATATGTGAGCGTTTTGATGCTACTGCTGTTATGACGGCAACTGATATTGACAAAACTGCTCCTGCAGCAGCTACGGCTCAAGAACTTTTACTACTTGGTAAGGATGCTCGTGCTTACCTTGATATTGACCGCATTATTGCTCTTGCTAAGCGCCGTGGTATTGTTGGTATTCACCCTGGTTGGGGTTTTGCATCTGAAGATTCTGCTTTTCCACAAAAATGTGCTGATGCTGGCATAACCTTTATTGGTGCTACAGCAGAAGCTATGAATATGCTTGGAAATAAAGTTCAAGCAAGAACCATAGCAAAAAAACTTGGCATACCAGTTGTGCCAGGTTCTGATGGTGCTGTGGATATAGACACTGCCCGTAAAATTATTAAAGAAATCGGCCTACCAATCATGCTTAAGGCTGAAGGTGGCGGCGGTGGTCGTGGAATTTTTGCCATATTTAATGAAGAAGAGCTTGAAGATGCATTCTTCAAAGCCTCAACCATGGCCCAAGCTTCTTTTGGTAATCCTCGTTTATTTGTTGAAAAATACCTTACAAAGGTAAGACACATTGAAATTCAGGTAATTGCAGATAAGTTTGGCAATGTATTTGCATTTGATGAGCGTGATTGTACAGTTCAACGTAACCATCAAAAACTTATTGAAATTACTCCATCACCTTGGGTTGGTCTAACCCCTGAGTTACGTAAACAACTTAAAGAATATTCTTGCCACTTAATTCGTGAAGTTGGCTTTACCTCCCTTGCCACAGTTGAATTTTTAGTAACAAATGACGGTGAAGCCTATTTAATTGAGGTTAATACACGCCTACAAGTGGAGCATGGCATTACTGAAAGCCGTTATGGCATTGACCTTGTTGAGGAGCAAATTGCCATTGCCTTTGGCGCTAAGCTACGCTTAAGTGAGGAAGATACCCAGCCAATGCACTTTGCTATGCAGGTGCGCATAAATTGTGAAGACCCACAAAACCAATTTGCACCTAACTCTGGCTTGGTTACTCGCTATGTATCTCCTGGTGGCCCTGGTGTACGCCTAGACTCTAACATGAGTGCTGGTTATGAATTTCCGCCAAACTATGACTCAGCTGGTGCTTTGCTCATTACTTATGCTCGTGAGTGGGATAAAACCATTAGCATTATGCAGCGCGCACTTGGTGAATATATCATTGGTGGCATTAAAACTACCATTCCATTTTTTAGGCAAGTTCTTAATCATCCACTATTTTGCACTGCTGATTTTGATACTAATTTTATCGCTCAAACACCTGAACTTATGTACTATACTGACGCAGCCCCAGAGGGAGAGCGCCTTGCAAGCTTGGTGGCAGAAATTTCTGCCAAGGGGTATAATCCATATGTTCAGCTTGGTGAATATCGCTCAGTAGACACACCAAGAATGCCTGAATTTGAGCCAGTGCTTCCACCCATATTGAGTACAGAAAGGCGCAATCCTTCACCATATCCTCATGGTGATAGGGTAGAACTACTTGATTATATTCGCAATAGTAACTATGTACACTTTACTGACACAACTCCTAGAGATTTTACTCAATCCAATAGTGGCAATCGCTTCCGCTTGGCTGAGGATGCCTTAATTGGGCCATACCTTGACAATGCCAACTATTTTTCCATTGAAAATGGTGGCGGAGCACACTTCCACGTAGCCATGATGGCTAATATGACCTACCCATTTGCTGAGGCGAAGGAGTGGAATCGCTTTGCGCCAAAAACACTTAAACAAATTTTAGTGCGCTCAACTAACGTTCTTGGATATACACCACAACCACGCAATTTAATGCAACTTACTGGTGAGATGATTTGTGATGATTATCAAATTATCCGTTGCTTTGACTTCTTAAATCATGTGGAAAATATGCGTCCTTTGGCTGATGTTGTTATGTCACGCAAGGATGTTGTTTTTGAGCCAGCGTTATCCTTATCATGGGCCAAGGGCTTTGATGTTGCTCACTACATGCAAGTTGCTGAAGCCTTGCTTGGTATGGTGGCGCAATCCATGGGAGCTAGTGTTAGCATCGCCACACAAAATATTATACTTGGCTTAAAAGATATGGCTGGAGTTTGCCCACCGCGCTTTATGGAAGAGCTGGTTTCAGCCTTACGCAAGCGTTGGCCTGATTTAGTTCTGCATTATCATAGACATTATACCGATGGTCTTTTTGTGCCAGCCTGTGGCGCTGCGGCAAAGGCTGGGGCACATATTTTAGATGTGGGCCTTGGTGCTGCTGTTCGTTCATATGGGCAGGGTGATGTATTATCCATGGCAGCTTATCTCGAAGATGAGCTTGGCCTTGAAACTAACCTTAATAAATCTGCCATTCGTGATGCGAACTTTGTATGCAAACAAATTATGCCTTATTACGATCGCTATTGCTCGCCATACTTCCAAGGTATTGATTATGACGTTGTGGAGCATGCCATGCCTGGCGGTGCCACATCATCTTCACAAGAGGGCGCAGTAAAACAAGGCTACATCCACCTTCTGCCTTATATGCTTAAATTCTTGGCAGGCACTCGCAAGGTGGTTCGCTACCATGACGTGACTCCAGGCTCACAAATCACTTGGAATACTGCATTTTTAGCTGTTACAGGTGCTTGGAAACGTGGTGGTGAAGATGAAGTTCGCTTCCTCTTAAGCGTACTTGAAGAAATTACTAATAATAGTGAAGAAAGCCTTTCTGCTGAAATGAAAAATGCAAGGCTTAGCATTTATAAAGATTGTAATGATGCCTTCCGCAATTTATTGCTTGGTAAATTTGGCAAACTGCCCTTGGGCTTTCCGCCAGACTGGGTTTATGAAAGTGCTTTTGGCAATACTTGGAAAAGCGCCATTGAGCAACGTGTTGATATATCACCTCTTGAAACTCTTGAAGATATTGACCTTGTGGCAGAGGAGCGCGCCCTTACAGATATTATTCGCCGCAAGCCCACAGCGGAGGAGTTTGTCCTTTACTTAAATCACCCAGGTGATGCCATTAAAACCATACAATACAAACAATTATTTGGTAATGCCAATAAATTACCCCTGCATGTTTGGTTTGAAGGCCTAAAAATTGGTCAAGATTTGTACTTTGAAGATAGTAATGGCAAGCCGCACCATCTTATTATATCTGGTTTTTCTGAGCCAAATGCTGCTGGTCTTTCCGTATGCCGTTATGTATTTGACTCTGAAATCATGGCTACAGATGTTCAAGTCACCGCGCCTTCCAATGATGGCTCTAAGGGCATAGCTAAGGCTGACCCAAGTAATCCTCATCATGTAGCGGCACCAAGTAATGGTGATTTATGGGTAACCTATGTTCATCCTGGTGATATTGTTAAAAAAGGCGAAGAGCTGTTTAACGTATCAATTATGAAGCAAGAAAAGGCCGTGCTTGCACCAATGGATGGTATGGTTGTACGTGTGCTTAAGAGTGCAGATTATAAAGAAAGTAAACAAATGGTATCAGTGAGAGAGGGTGAGCTTATTGTTGAGCTTGGGCCAGTGCCACGAGTTTGTAGCAATGAAGCATGTTGTCATCCTATCCCCATGGATAATATTGATTTTTGCCCATATTGTGGTGAAAAGTTAGCTAATTAAATATAACTATGCTTTCTTAATAAGAATAGTATGAGTAGTAACAGTCGCATACCTTATCTTGATGGATTTAAGGGCTTTACTGTAATGCTTGTATCTTTGTTGCACTATATTATGTGCTTTGTGGTTGACAGTGGCTATGTCGGATGGGAATCTGGCATAGCCAATACTGACAAAATCAATTATTTTTGGGCTAATGCTCCATTGTCCTTTTTAGCAAATGCTACCTTTGTTTTATCAATCTTTTTTGCCATCATAGCCTTTTTACCAGCTTGGCATTTTTTCCAAAAACAAGATGTGGAATGGATTAAAAAACAAGCCATTG
>CAYJCI010000130.1:0-5949 GCA_964368595.1 uncultured Desulfovibrionaceae bacterium | reverse complement strand
CTCCAGGTACTTGGACTCGATGTACTTTTTATGAATCGTTAGAAAAGATTGGCGGCCATAGCCCAGATTTTTATAATGATATTGACAGAGTGCGTGAGTACATCCGCAGTAGAGGTGAAAAGACCCACGAAAGCGAAAGCCTTGTTAAATTACAAACCAAATTGTTTGATTTAGATGTGGAGCCAAAGCTTATTCAACCGCACTTTATTTATCATTATCCTACTGAAATTTCACCATTGTCTAGGCGTAATGATGAAAATCCTGATGTAACAGACCGCTTTGAGCTATTCATTACAGGGCGCGAGATGGCTAATGCTTTCTCCGAATTAAATGACCCTATGGATCAACGTTCACGCTTTGAAGCTCAAGTGCGTGAAAAAGAAGCAGGGGACGAAGAAGCCTGCTCCATGGATGAAGATTATTTGCGAGCACTTGAGTATGCTATGCCGCCAGCGGCTGGTGAAGGAATTGGCATTGACAGATTGGTTATGCTTTTGACCGATAGTCACTCAATACGTGAGGTTATACTGTTCCCCCTACTTAAACCCGAAGCCTAGCAGGCTTTTGAAAAAGCACTATCTGCTGCATCAGTGTAAAATTTTAGTCGGGTCATGGGGGAAAGAACCCCATTTCCCTCCTAAAACTTCCCACTTCTTTGCATCTGTCACTTTTTGAAAAGCCTTTACAAATTTTTTTGAACGACCTGTGTATTGACTCATGCGAGAACTTGTGTCGCATATAAGCAGGCCCAAAGTGCGGTGAAGCCGTTTGAGTTAGTACGGGGTGGCTCTACATAAATCAAGCGTAACGCATGCGACCAAGCGAAATAAGAAATATGACACAAAAAAAATCCAATCTTCGTTTTGAACTCTTCATTGCCTTGCGATATTTATTTTCTAAGCGTAGGCAAACTTTCATCTATATCATTTCCATTATGTCCATCTTGGGTGTGGCCCTTGGTGTGGGTGCCTTGGTTGTGGTGCTTGGCGTTTATAATGGCTTTACCACTGATATTAGGGATAAAATCCTTGGAGCAAATGCTCATGGTATTGTAATGTCATACATACCAGGCACATTGGATGATTCAGAACAAATCATGCAAAGGATTTTAGAAACTCCAAATGTTATAGGTGCAACTCCATTTATATATACAGAGGTTATGCTATCTTCACCAAATGGAGTTAAGGGTTTGGTTTTACGTGGAATTGAGCCCAAGACAGCATCTGAAGTTTTGTCAATATTGCGCAATATGCAAATGGGCTCCGTGGCGAGGCTTGACCCTATTGATGAAAAGGATGCAAAAATCCCTGGCATAATCATTGGGGCAGAGCTTGCAAAGCGCTTAAGCATTGGCCTAAATAGTCGTGTCAATTTACTTTCAGCCTCTGGGCAAAAGTCAACAGCTGGTTTTACCCCAACTATTAAACCTTTTAAGGTTGTGGGTATATTTAAGACTGGCATGTTTGAATATGATGCTTCGCTTGGTTTTGTGACTTTACCTGCCGCAAGGGCCATACTTGGTTTGCCTGAAAACCGCATTTCTGGCATTGAAATCATGGTAGAAAATCTTTACGAAGCCGATAAAGTGGCGGAAGAAGTAGCCACAAAGCTTGGTTCTCCTTATTATGTTCGCCACTGGATGGAGATGAATGCAAATCTTTTTGCTGCTTTAGAGCTTGAAAAAGTGGGTATGTTTATCTTGCTTGCCATGGTAGTGCTGATTGGTTCATTTTCCATTGTAACAACTTTAGTGATGTTAGTTATGGAAAAAACAAGAGATATTGCAATTTTAATGTCCATGGGTGCAACTGGTAATATGATTAGAAATATTTTTATGTTGCAAGGGACTATTATAGGAATCGTGGGTACAGCTCTTGGTTATGTGCTTGGCATAACTGTAGCTTTGCTCCTAAAGCGCTATCAATTTATTAAATTGCCCAAGGGTGTATATACTATTGACCATTTGCCCATATTGCTCACTTGGTCAGACACCATATTGGTTGGGTGTTGTGCCATGTTGCTTTGCTTCTTGGCTACCATTTATCCAGCGCGCCAAGCCGCACGCCTAGAACCAGCCGAGGCCCTACGCTATGAATAATTTGCCAGTGCTTTATGAATTTAAAGGCGTTAGTAAGAGTTATGAAACTGCCCATGAGCAAGTAGAAATATTAAATAATATTAATTTGTCCATATGTGGCGGGGAATCACTTTCAATAATTGGTGCGTCAGGTTCTGGTAAATCTACATTGCTGCATCTCATGGGCGCACTAGATAGCCCAACTCAAGGTAAAATTTTTTTTGAGGGTCATGATTTAAGCCTCATGACGGCCCATGAAAAAGCTGATTTTCGTAATAATTCTGTGGGGTTTGTGTTTCAATTCCATCACCTTTTACCTGAATTTTCAACCATTGAAAATGTAGCCATGCAGGCAATTATCGGCGGAATGTCGCATAAGAAGGCTATACAAAAATCTAAAGAAATGTTAGAGAGAGTAGGTCTTGCTAATCGCATTGAACACAAAGTTACAACTCTTTCCGGTGGAGAGAGGCAACGTGCGGCCATAGCAAGAGCTGTGCTTATGCACCCTCGTGTGCTTTTAGCTGATGAACCAACAGGTAATTTAGATGCTCAATCCGGCGAAACGGTGGGGCAATTGCTTTTAGAATTAAATCGTGAACTAGGCATGACCTTGGTAGTGGTAACACATAACAACGAATTGGCAGCCAGTATGGGGCGGAGTTTAGAGCTTCGTTCAGGAGTTTTGTATGATAAAAAACATAGTTAAAATTGTTGCAACATTTTGTTTCTTAGTCCTTACATCTAACGTAAGCCTTGCCGCTGCGACACATGTGGGCCCGCAAGTTCTTATTATCCCTTATCAAGTCAATGCTGGCGATGATATGGGATATTTGCGTAATGATGTGCCAAAGTTGCTTTTGGAAAGATTGCAAAGCCAAAACATACGCGTTGTGCCTGCTGCTCGTGCCCGCACCATTGTTGACCAGCAAAATGTTGACACAATTGACATTAAAACTGCTCGTAAAATGGGAACAACTGCCAATGTTCAAGTCGTTGTATATGGTGTATTTAACCAGCTTGGTGATGGATTTACGCTGGATTCTCGTATTGTACCAGTTACTAGCAATCAAATTCCCGATGTTGTAACCATACAGAAAAAGAGCATTATTGAGCTTGCTAATGCTGTAGATGTATTAACAACACGTGTTTCAAGTGTTATTCAGCAAGAAGTTTCACCAGCTGGTGTTAGCCCTGCATTATCATCCTCTACCCCATTAAAATCAGGCGGATTGTCTGATGTTCAGGTTAGGGGTATGCGTATTATGGACCCAGATGCAGTGCTTATGCGTTTATCAATTCGTAAAGGTGATGCCCCAGATGCTGCTGCCATTAACGAAGAAGTTAAGCGCGTGTGGGACATGGGTTACTTTAGCGATGTAAATGCTAGTTTAGAAGGTAATGTCCTTGTATTTAACGTGATTGAAAAGCCACGCATTGATGTAATTCAAATTCAAGGTTCTGATGAAATTGATGAAGATGACATCCTAGCTGCCATGAGCACAAAAACTGGCGCTGTTTTGAATGATAAATTGCTTGCCGATGATATTCAAAAAGTGACTGAGCTTTATCGTAAAGAAGGTTATTATCTTGCGGAAGTGAAGCCAGAGGTAATTACTAGAGATGGCGGCACAGGCGCGCGCCTTTTACTTTCTGTAAATGAAGGTAATAAACTTTATATTGAAGAAGTTAAAATTAATGGTCTTAATAATTTAGATCAAGATGATATTTCTGAATACATGGCTTTACAGCCTCGCACCATGTTCTCATGGTTCACTGGTACTGGTATTTTAGAAGACGAGTACCTTGAGCGTGACTCTAACGCCATTGCTGCCTTTGGTCTTAATGAGGGTTATATTGATATTCAAGTATCTGCCCCTGAAGTTGAATATAAGCCAGATGGCATTTACATCACCTTCCAGGTTAATGAAGGCCAGCGCTATAAAATTAATGAGATTCAATTTGGTGGCGATCTTATCGACACTGAAGAGCGTTTGTTGCATGTAGTTGAAATGGATACACAAAAAGATGAAAATGAGTATTTTTCTCTTTCAGTAATGCAGGAAGATACAAAGCGCCTTACACAATTCTATGGCGATTATGGTTACGCATTTGCTGAAGTTGAAACAAAGATACTTAAGGATGAATCTGGTGCGCCAAGCCTAAATGTTGGCTACCTAGTTAACAAAAAACAAAAAGTATATATCCGCCGCGCAGTAGTTGAAGGTAATTCAAGAACTCGTGACAATGTTATCTTGCGTGAATTACGCCTTGCTGATGGTGACGTTTATGAAGGTGCTAAAATGCGCCGCTCCACTGAGCGTCTAAACCGTCTTGGTTACTTTGAATCTGTGGATACAGAGCTTGTGCCTACTGGTTCTCCTGAAGAAGTTGACCTAAAAATTAAGGTAAAAGAAACTAACACAGGTGCCATTATGGCAGGTATTGGTTACTCCACTTATTATGACGTTGGTGTATCTGGCTCTATTATGGAGCGTAACCTGTTCGGCCGTGGGTACTGGTTGCAATTACAAGGTTTCCTATCTTGGCGTAGTACATCTGGTACATTGTCATTTACCAACCCGCGTCTTTATGACACCAATCTATTAATTGGTAATGACCTTTACTATAACCATGATTATTGGGATGACTTCACAAAAGATACTTTTGGTGACTCTATTCGCCTAGCCTACCCCATTGGTGAATATACAAGTATTGGTGGTGGTTACCGCTTAGAACGTTATGAACTATATGGCATTAATACAGCCTCATCCCCAAGTATCCGTAACTATGAGGGTATTAACTGGACAAGTGCTGTCAATGCTCGCATTGTGCGCGACACCACTGATTCAAGGCACCCAACAACTGGTACAATTACACGCCTATGGGCTGAATATGGCGGCGGCGGCCTTGGCGGTACAGATAACTTTGTAAAAGCCATGGTTGATTGGCAGGCTTTCTATAGCCTTAGAGAAGATCATGTAGCCCACATTCGTGGCCGCTTAGGTGGCGTATTTGAAAACCAAACAGGATCAATTGTTCCTGTGTTTGAGCGCTTCTACGTTGGTGGTATTGATACTATCCGTGGTTACGATTATACAAGCCTGTCCCCACGCGATAAAGTGTATGGTGATAGAATTGGCGGTGACAGAATGGGTGTTGTAAACATTGAATACATATGGACATTCCAAAAAGACTTGGGCTTATCCATTGTGCCATTCTTAGATGCTGGCTTTAACATTGACTCATCCTATATGGAAGTTAGTGACCATATAGTTTACTCAGCTGGTCTTGAGCTTAGATGGCGCTCACCAATGGGTGATTTACGCGTAGCTTATGGCTTCCCGCTAGCTGAAGATTATAGTGGCAAAGTGCCAGCAGGTCGCTTTGAGTTCACCATGGGTCAACATTTTTAGACCCAGCACATAAATAAATAAAAAGCCAGTGGAAGAAATTCCGCTGGCTTTTTTTGTGCTCTCTTGAAGTCAAAGTTGCTAATTTTCAAGTAATTGTCAGGTTGTTAATGCTAAACAATTATTTAAAGATGAGTGAAATAACAGCGTTGACACTATGCTGTTAATCGTGAAAAAACATACACAGTTAAGCTTTGTTATGATTATGAGGTAGCTGTAAGAAAGTTGGTGTGTAAATGAATTACCAGAAATAATAAACAATGGTTACACAAATCATACTAGCAGCACGCAAACCCTGATTAGACACAATTAATTGAATTGCAACCTTGGGTTTAAAAAAACCTGCATATGAAGGAAATTGATGGCGAATGGCTCGCATGGGAGTTGATAAAATATTGCCAACAAGCAAGGCCAATACAATTTCTTTAGCCGTTAAACTACCAGAATTAAATATTGATC
>CAYJCI010000129.1:0-6057 GCA_964368595.1 uncultured Desulfovibrionaceae bacterium | reverse complement strand
CTTGATGGTACAGGGGGAGGCACGTTTAATATTCAAAATAGTAGTGGTGGAGATTTCGCTCTATACTCTGGCACCATTGCCCTTAAAGGAGTTGCAAGCATAGCAATTTCTGAAATTTCTGGCAGTGGAACATTACAAGTTTCAGATGGCACTGCTAGCAGCTTAACAGTAGACAGTTTTAGCGGCAATATTATAGGTGGCAGCGGTATTGACAATATTACCATAATTAACATGACTGGCGGTAATATTGATGGTGGCAATGGTAGTGATATCCTTACCATAACAGGTACGATTAGTAGTACAATTGACTTAAGTAATGTATCAAATGTAGAAAATATTACATTATTTTCTGTAAATGGCGGTACAATTGATCCCAGTGGTAATACAATTACCATAACTAACATGAGTGGTGGCACTATTAATGCTAATAATTCAAGTGGTAACGATGATATTACCATTACAACTTTAAGTGGTGTAAATCATATTTACAATAATGATAATTATACTGATATTATAAAGCTTGGCACCATGAGTGATAATAGCTCACTCAGCCTTAATGGTAGTGGCTCCTTTTCACTAGGCGACTATACTATAGCAAATGGCACCATTATATATAACGGAACTAACTCACAGCCTTTAACTGGTTTAAGTGTTGGTAGTGGTGGAGCATTGGAACTGGGTGATAGTGGACATAAGGTCTTAGTTGTTGCCAGTAGTGGACAAATTTTGGGTGGAGAGGGTGATGATACTATTACCATAAATAGCATGAGTGGCGGAACCGTCGATACTGGCGCTGGTGCAGACAGCATAACCATAAGTGCTGGGACTATTGCCTCTGGTGCAAGTATTAACTTGGGTGCTGATGATGACATTGACATATTAAAGTTTAGCAATAGCGTAACAGGTACTATTAATGTAAGCAGTTTTGATCTTACTAAAGATGAATTATGGTATAATGGGGCAAAGTTAGTAATTACAAATGGCACTGTAGTTCAAGGCGGGCTTACTATTAACCTTGTCGGTGTTGAAATTACTGCGGGTTTGACTACTGTAGGTGCCAATACTTATGAAAATACAGGGGCATATAATTCAAACGCTGTGAACAATTATTATGAAGAGGCTGTGGATTTTGGTGCTGCAACCGACATGTTTATAGTGGGTGATATATATGATTTTTCAAGCACCAGTTCAGGCCTGATTGGTGGTAATGATACCATCATTGTAACAGGTGCCATGGTTGGTGGTAGTAAGATAGTTGGCGACTCTCAAAGTGACACAAATGCAAATCTTGGTAACATATCTAGCGGAAATGATTCGATTAAAGTTACCGGAAATATTGAAGACGGTATAATTTATGGCGACCATAAAGGTAATGAAAGCTATGAATCTCATGGTGATGGTAATGACACAATTGAAGTAATAGGTAATCTGTCTTCAACAGCAGGTGGAATATGGAGTGCTGGTATTTACGCCGGTCATGGTCATGATAAAGTTACCCTAGATGGAAGTATCATTTATGGTGTAATCGAGGGCCAAGATGGTGATGACACAATTACTATTACGGGTAATTTGGGCAGTGCGTCACAGAATGGGTATATATTCTCTGATGACGAGGATCACTCTTCAAGCACTATGACTGGTAACGATATAATAATTATACAAGGAACCGCTAGTGGTGATGTTGCAAGTAGTAACGGAAGCAGAATTGAAAGTGGAAAGGGTAATGATACTATTGAAATAAATAATCTTGCTGCTGGTGCCAACGTTAAAAGCGGCATAGGTGATGACCTAGTCATTATTAATGGAAGTATAAGCGGCGGAACTATTGATGGCGGAGATGGTACCGACACCTTAAAGATTGGTTTTACTGGTTCAGACACAGTGGACATAGGGAGTATGGGCAGTTTGGGAGGTGCTACTATATCTAACTTTGAAGTCTTTGCCTTTACTTCTCTAGCTTCAGGTGGAGTAATTAATGGTACTGTTAATGCTAACAATATTGCCGTAGATAGTATGACAGCTGGTACCCTTAACGCTGACGGTGGTAATGATTCATTAACTATACATAGCATTACAGGTGGTACCATTAACGCTGGTGATGGTAATGATTCAATAACCATAAACAGCATGAACGGCGGTAGCATTTCCAGTGGCGCTGGCACAGACACAATTAAACTAAATGCCAGCACTGGAAATATAAAAATTACTGATTATGATTTTGCTGGGGATACTGATAGTTTGTACATTAATGGTAATCTTGTAACCGACACTACTACAGTTGAAATTTCTGGTGGTGGAACAGGTACCTTTGGCAGTATTACACAGGGGCAAACTGTTACTATTGATGGCATAACAATTTACTTTAGTACTTAAAACACAATAAATTAAAAACCCCCAAGATTTTCATTTTGGGGGTTACTGATTAATGACAAAGCACATTTTGTGATGCTTTAAGCTGTGCCTTCCTTACCTTCTGGCATGGTAGCACTGGCATGCATTTGCAAGCGCCATTCTTTAACTTCCTCGGTGTTTCGCCATTGGGAGAAAAAGTTCTTCCAAGCACCAAATTCTAAAAATCCTTCGTCTAATTGGTCCTCATGGCTTTGAACCCAAGTATTAAATAACTGTAGCTCAATTTGGAAAGTGCTACTATCAAAAACCATATCGCTCATATTTTGAGGTATAAGCTTGCCATCAACCTCTGTTACCACAAAGGTACACAGGGCGGTGCGTGAGGATTCAAAGGTAAGTTCTTTGCCATTTAAAAGCTCAGCCAAATATAGCAAGTTTGGATATAATTCTTTAATTTTATTCATGCCTTGCTCTGGCACTGCTAAAAATAAAGCATCTTCTTGATCTGGTTTTTCGCTAATAAAATAAAAACGTAACCAATTTTCAAACATTACAGCTTCTAAAATAGTTTCCACACCCTTGGCAAAGGCTTCTGACTGTTGTGACATATCTTCTCCCATATTACATTGCGGCAAATATTACATACAAAGGTAACACTCCACCGCTGTTAAAGTTTTTTTTGGAAGGGGGTTTGGGGAGAACTATTTTTTGTTCACAAAAAATATGTCCCTCAAAAACTCCTCAAAAAATCTTACTTAATGTACAAGCCAAACCTTGCTTACGTCAAGATATAACAGTAGAATACCCTTATGATTGATTACGAACAAAGCTTAAATCCTGCTCAATTTGCCGCCGCCACAGCAAAAGATGGCCCAGTGCTTGTTATTGCTGGTGCTGGCTCTGGCAAAACACGCACCATTGTTTATCGTCTTGCATGGCTTGTGGAGCATGGTATTGACCCTTGCGACATGTTGCTTTTAACCTTTACGCGCAAAGCCGCTCAAGAGATGCTCTTGCGTGCATCGCAACTGTTGGAGCGTGGATTAATGGGCGTGCGCGGGGGCACATTTCACGCATTTGCTTATAGCATTTTGCGTCAATACCGCCCTGCATGGCTTGAAGGAAGGCAATTTTCCGTCATGGATGGTGCAGATATTACAGCCGCCATTAGGCATTGCCGTGAAGAGTTAAAAGTGGGTAAGGGTGATCGTTCATTCCCAAAAAGTCAAAATATTGTGGGTATTTTAAGCAAATCTCGCAATAAAGAAATAAGTATTGAAGAAGTGCTACAAAGGGAGGCAACGCATCTATTACCCCATGCCGATGCCTTGCAAGCCCTTAATGAAGCTTATACAAACTTTAGGCGTAGCCAAGGCTTGCTAGATTATGATGACTTGCTCTTTGAGCTTGAGGCTTTGCTACAAGATGAACAAATGCAAGGCTTGAGGCAAAGCTTACGCCACATAATGGTTGATGAATATCAAGATACAAACTTGGTGCAGGCACGCTTAGTTAGGTTGCTTGGCAGTAAGGAGTTTGGTGGGCATGGTAATGTTATGGCTGTGGGAGATGATGCCCAATCCATTTATGCATTTCGCGGGGCAAATGTTCGCAATATATTAGAGTTTCCTGAAAATTTCAAAGGTACGGAGCTGATACGCCTTGAGGAAAATTATCGAAGCACCCAAGCAGTGCTTAATGTTGCCAATAATTTATTAAGCAATGCCAAAGAATCTTTTGATAAAAACTTATTCACCAGACGTGAAGGCGGAAACCCCGTTCGCTTAATCACCCCAAGCACTGATAAAAGTCAGGCAGATGTAGTCACTCGCCGTATTATTGAATTATTACAAAGCTATTTACCACATGAGATTGCTGTGCTTTTTAGGGCTGGCTTTCATTCTTATAATTTAGAAATTGCCCTTAAAAGGGCTGGCATTAAATTTCGTAAATATGGTGGTTTGCGTTTTGCCGAGGCCGCGCATATTAAGGATGTATTGTCCTATGCTAGGTTGCTAGTTAATCCTCTTGATATGCAAGCGTTTGAGCGTGTGGCTATGCTACATAAGGGCATTGGCAAAAAAACCATGCAAAAGCTATATAATATTGCCATAATGGGTGATGCTGTAGCCACTGAAAAGGCCTTTGCCAAATATCAAGGCTTCCTTAATGACATGCGCTTTTTGGATAGTATGCGTGGATCAACCCAAAGCCCTGTTGGTATTATGACTGCCATTGTTGAGCATTATCAACCATATTTAGAAGCCATTTATCCAGATGATTACCCACGCCGCCGCCAAGGGCTTGATGAAATGCTTGGTATGGCAAGCAATGCCCAACATTTGGATTTATTCATTGCTGACCTTGTACTTGATACTGTGGAGGATGAAGATGTTGATGAAGAAAGTATTATCCTCTCCACAGTGCATTCTGCCAAGGGGCTTGAATGGAATGCCGTTTTAATTATTGATCTTGTGGAGGAGCGTTTCCCCTCTCGTCATGCCATTAACGATGCTGAAAGCTTTGAGGAAGAGCGCCGCCTCATGTATGTTGCTTGCACCAGAGCCAAACAGCAACTGGAGCTATACGCCCCTTCATCTGTGCATACCAGAGGTAGTATGGGCAGTATTTATGCAAGCCCAAGCCCCTTTTTGCGCGAATTACCAAGAGAAATGTATGAAGAGTGGTATGAAACCTATGGCAAGGTTTTACAAAAGAAAAGCCATGGCAATGTATCACCACATCGCCTCTTGCCGCCTACAGAACCTAGCCAATATACAGAGCCAAGCTTTAATGCAAGGCCAATGGGGCAGACCAAGCAAGGTTTTGGCCTCAGTGGTTCTGGCCTTGGTGGTCTGAGTACTGATTCAGACAATACTCCAAACCCTGCTAGTGCTAATACTGCAGCAAAGCCTTTGGGCTTTTGCCAGCATAAAATTTTTGGGCGTGGTAAGATGATAAAGTTTATCCCACCAGATAAATACCAAGTAAATTTTACAGGCTTTGGATTAAAAGTCATTATGCAGGATTTTTTGACTTTGGAGTAAGCATGAGCGTACTATCAGAAGCCCATTTTTTACAGATTGTTAATGAGCATTTCCCCAATCAGCACCCAAGCCTTGCTTTGGGCCGTGGTGATGATTGTGCCATTTTGCGTACCCAAGGCAATATTTGTTATAGCACTGATTTGTTTCTAGAAGATGTGCATTTTCGTCGTTCATATTTTAGCGCTTTTGATGTGGGGCATAAAGCCCTTGCCGTAAATATTAGCGATATTGCGGCCATGGGGGCAAGGCCCTTGGGCTTTAGCTTGGGGCTTGGGTTGCCAGGTGATATTGATAATGATTGGTTAAATGAATTTTTGACTGGCCTTGCAAGCCTTGCCAATGAGTACAATATACCGCTTGTGGGTGGCGATGTTACAAGCTCGCCCTTTGTGCATATTTGCATAAGTATTTGGGGCGATGCCATTAAATCACCATTAAAATCGCAAACACAAGAGCAAAGTAAATTTTTAACCCGTGGTGGGGCCATGCCTGCAGATACTCTGTTTTGCGTGGGGGCACTTGGCCTTGCAAGGGTGGGGCTTAGTGTGCTTGAAGCGGATGCCACAAATGCGCATGCCCATGTCCAAACTAAGTGGCCTGCGGCTGTGCAGGCTCATTTGCGCCCAAAGCCGCTAGTTAATGCTGGGCTAATTATTTC
>CAYJCI010000128.1:0-6082 GCA_964368595.1 uncultured Desulfovibrionaceae bacterium | reverse complement strand
CCAGCCAAAACAAACAAAATAAGCTCACTAGCATACATATACAAAATGCCAAGGGCAAAGACCCTTTAGTAATGCTCACAGCCTATGACTACCCCTCCGCCCTGCTGGCAGATTCTGCTGGCATTGATATGATTTTAGTTGGTGACTCGCTTGGCATGGTAATGCTCGGTTATGAAGACACTTTGAGCGTTGACATTAAAATCATGCTACACCATTGCAAAGCTGTGAGCCGCGCCAATACGCGTGCACTTGTGGTTTGTGATATGCCCTTTATGAGCTATGAAGATTCTGTGCAAAGTGCCGTGCGTAATGCTGGAAAGCTCATGGCAAAAGGTGGCGCAAGGGCTGTAAAACTTGAAGGTGGAATGGAAATTTTACCACAAGTAAAGGCTCTTGTTCAGGCTGGAATACCAGTTATGGGCCACATTGGCTTAACCCCACAAAGAGTGGCAACACTTGGCGGATACCGCATTCAAGGCCGCACTGCCAATGCCGCATACATGCTCTTAGAACATGCTAAGGCTTTACAAGATGCAGGATGCTTCTCAATTGTACTTGAATGCATACCAGAAGAAGTTGCAACCTTGCTCACAAACAATCTCAACATCCCAACCATTGGCATTGGCGCAGGCAATACTTGCGATGGTCAAGTGCTTGTTTGGCATGATATGCTAGGCTTAAACACGGGGCATGTTCCTAAATTTGTTAAAAAATACTCAAATATTGGTGAAAACATTACCAAGGCCATACAGGAATTTTCTAACGATGTACGCGGGCGCAAATTTCCACAGGCTGAGCACAGTACATATTTAAATGAACAAGAAGCTAAGGATTTAGATACCCTACTTAAAGGCGCAAAATAATCATGAAACAACCAGTTCCTCGTGTGGCTGCCATACATGACCTTTCTGGCTTTGGGCGTACATCTTTAACAGTTGTTATGCCCATATTATCAGTTATGGGCATACAAGTGTGCCCCATGCCAACAGCCGTACTATCCACACATACCACTGAATTTACAGATTTTTCATTCTACGACCTAGTAGATGAAATGCCAAAATTTTTAGAGCATTGGCGCAAACTTGGGTTGCACTTTGACGGTATTTATTCAGGTTTTCTTGGCTCACCAAAACAAATGGATGTAGTGGAAGACACCATAAAATATTGCAAAGAGCCTAGTGGCTTAGCAGTCATTGACCCAGTGCTTGGTGACAATGGCAAGCTTGACCCTACCATGACCACAGAAATGGTCGAGCGTATGCGCTCATTAATAGCTCACGCCGATTGCATAACACCCAATCATTCAGAGGCCTGCTGGCTCTTAGATATACCCTATACTACCACCATAACCATAAATGATGTTCGTGAAAGGCTTGTACGCCTTACAGAAATGGGCCCAAATATTG
Source organism: uncultured Desulfovibrionaceae bacterium (assembly GCA_964368595.1). Lineage (GTDB taxonomy): Bacteria > Desulfobacterota > Desulfovibrionia > Desulfovibrionales > Desulfovibrionaceae > CAYJAD01. The sequence goes on along the minus strand of CAYJCI010000128.1, from coordinate 4,676 downwards.
CCGTAATAACCTCAGCCCCCATTAATAAACGTGAAGGCTACACCTCAGTTGTGGCCTATCATGCTGAACAAAAAAGATTTTGGAGGGTAGATTGCCCCTATATTCCAGCATTCTACCCCGGTACTGGTGATAGCTTCGCCTCCGTATTAACTGGTAGCTTGTTACTTGGTGACTCATTGCCCCTTGCCATGGACAGGGCTGTGCAATTTGTCAGCATGGGAATTCGCGCAACATTTGGGCACAATATGCCCAACCGTGAAGGCATTCTACTTGAGCGTGTGCTTGATAATTTGCGCACACCAGTTACAGCCGCAAGCTATGAACTATTGGAGGAAATATAATGGCCCATGCAAGCTTACCCATTGGCATTTTCGATTCTGGCGTGGGCGGGCTAACCGTACTCAAGGCCATTCATAAAACCCTACCCCATGAAAATTTAATTTATCTTGGTGACACAGCAAGACTGCCCTATGGAACAAAAAGCCCTGAAACTGTTACAAGTTATGCAATACAAGCCGCTGGCAAGTTAGTCGAACGCGGCATAAAAATGCTTGTGATTGCTTGCAATACGGCAACTGCTGCTGCTTTGCCTGCTTTGCGTGAAGCCTTTGCCCCATTGCCTGTGCTTGGAGTTATTGAACCCGGTGCTAATGCGGCGGTCAATACTACTAAAAATGGGCATATTGCCGTCATTGCCACAGAGGGGACAATTAAAGGCAAAGCCTATCAAAAAGCCATTGCTAGCCTTGATGACAATATAAAAGTTACAGGCCAAGCCTGCACACTATTTGTACACCTTGCCGAAGAAGGTTGGGCTGATGGGCCATTGGTAGAGGGCATTGCCGCACGTTACCTTAAGGATATTTTTAACCCCCAGCAAAGCTCCAAGCCTGACACATTGCTGCTTGGCTGCACTCACTTCCCCCCCTTGCGTGAGGCATTGAGCGCTGTTGTTGGCAAGGATGTTTTGTTAGTAGACTCTGCTGACACCACAGCCATTGCCGTACAAAAGGAGCTTGTGGCTCAAGGCTTATTATATGATGGAGAAGGTGGCGAAGGCGGCAATTGTAATTATATGACCACAGATGATGCTAAGCGTTTTGCCCGTATTGGCGGTTTATTCCTTGGACATACTTTAGAAGAAGACATGGTTGAACACATAGACCTGTAGGAAAAATCAAATGAACCCTATTACAATGATACCTGGCCCAGTTAGCGTTCCTCACGCTATTTACGATCTACTCGCCCGTAACGATGGCGCGGGTAAATATGAGCATGAGCTTTTTCCACTATACTATGACACAGGTAAACTCTTAGCCAAATGCATGGGCACAAATAATGATGTTGTTATCATGACTGGTGAAGGCATGCTGGCTCTTTGGGCTGGCCTAAAAAGTTGCCTTAAATCTGGTGATAAAGTGCTTGCCATCTCCACAGGTGTTTTTGGTGAAGGCATTGGGCAGATGGCAGCAGGCCTTGGTTGTGAAGTAAAAACCATAAGCCAACCATTTAATACCACAATAAATAACTTAGCTGAAATTGAAAAAACCATTGCTGAATTTAAACCACATATGATTACGGCTGTTCATTGCGAAACTCCATCTGGTACGCTTAACCCCCTCGACGGCATTGGCATGCTTAAAAATAAATATGCAGTGCCGCTATTTTATGTGGATGCTGTGTCAAGCCTTGGGGGCGCTCCCGTTCACATGGATGATTGGCATATTGATTTATTATTAGGAGCTCCACAAAAATGTCTTTCTGCTCCGCCAAGCCTTTGTTTTTTGGGAGTTAGCCAAAATGCTTGGGACATTGCTAAAGATATTAACTATCAAGGCTATGATTCGCTATACCCATGGAAAGATTTACAAAAAATAGGCTACTTCCCTTACACTCCATACTGGGAAGGTATTGGCGCATTAAACCAAGCCACAAAAAATATTTTAGAAGAAGGCCTTGAGAGCGTTTTTGCAAGGCATGAAGAAGTTGCAAAACTATGCCGTGACGGCTTACAAAACATCGGCATAAAACTCTGGGTAGACGAGCAAGCCATAGCATCACCCACAGTGACTACAGCGCATATTCCTGACAATTTTACTTGGAATAATTTTCAACAAATTCTGCAAAAACAAGGCCTTATAGTTGGTGGCGGTATTGGAGCACTAGATGGTAAAATTTTCCGTCTAGGGCATATGGGTCAGCAAGCAAAGCCAGAATTAATAAGACAAGCACTTAAAATAATAGAACAAACATTGAACTGCAAAATATAATTTAATTTTTTTTGTAAAAATGCTTACTTTGCAGTTGACAAAACCCTCTTATTTTAAGAACATTATCAACGCTGAATTAACGGCGCAAAAACCCCTTGAACATTTTTGGAGAAAAAAATGACTAAAGCACAATTGGTAGAAAAAATTTACGCCAAAGCTGGTCTTCCTACAAAGACATTGGCTGAAAGTGCCCTCGACGCAGTTATTGCATCTGTACGTGAATCTCTTGTGAGCGGCGAGTCAGTTACATTTACAGGTTTTGGTACTTTTAAGGTAGTAGAACGCGCAGCCCGCAAAGGCCGCAACCCACGCACTGGTGAAGAAATCACCATCCCAGCAAGCAAGGTTGCAAAATTTAGCGCAGGCAAAGGCCTAAAAGACGCTTTAAAATAAGCTTTGAAGCACATTAGTGCATTATATATACATTACGGAGGGGTGGCAGAGCTCGGTTTAACGCGGCGGTCTTGAAAACCGTTGAAGGTGTGAGCCTTCCGGGGGTTCGAATCCCTCCCCCTCCGCCATTATTTCAAAGATTATTTCCAATAAAGTGAGTGCTTTTATAAAGCACTCACTTTATTTTTGTAGACAAGCCACTTGGTTCCCACCTATTATAAATGTACTCGCATAGCACGGGAGGGGAATTGGCAAATTACGATAAAAATCACCACAGCAATATGAATATTGCAGATTTAAAATGCAATATTTTTAATGATGTAACCATACTTCCGCAACTTTCAGTAGGCATAACTGGTAAACAACCCTTGGCTTTATTTGCTTGTGGTGCATACTCAGAAGGCAAAGCCTTAAGTCATGTGCACGGCCTGCCTGGTGCGGGTAGAGTCAATGCACAGCTACCATATATTGAAGCAAAAAACATTATAGCTGAGGAAGTTATCTTTGGTGGTGAATTTTTAGGATACTGGGGGCATTGGGGGCATTTTCTACTAGAGACATTACAAAGATTATGGTATGCCAAAAATAAAAACCTACCCATTGCTTGGATAGTGCCAGAAGTTGAAAATGGCGACCCAGCCTATTTTTACACAGCAAGACATGAAGAAGTTCTTCATAATTTGGGTATAGATAACGAACATATTCTAATTACTGAGCCAACTAAGTTTAACATAGTGCACTTTCCAGAGCCAGGCTTGTCCATTACTGGCTACGCCCACCCTAAGCACATTGAATTTTTGGGCTACCATGAGGGCAATGTTAACAAAGGGAGATTTGTCTACCTTTCACGTTCTCGCTATGATCATTGTATTAATGAAAAAAATGTCGAAGAATTATTAAAAAACATGGGTTGGGAAATCGTCTTTCCAGAAGATTTATCTGCACATGAACAGCTTGAAATCATGACCTCGGCTGAAGTTTGCATGATGATTTCAGGTTCAGCACAACACTCGCTACTCTTAACCAAAAATTCTAAAACACTCTTTATCGTAATACCGCGCATTCACAATCATATTTATGACGTAATAGCACATTTCAAATCTGATAATTATTACCTACTGCATGTGGACCAAAAAATATCTAATTCAAACACTCCTAGTAATAGAAATAAATTCAGTATAGATATTAATTTATTGCAAAGCGTTATTGCAGAAACTAAAAATTTCACCCTTAATTTAGAAAACTTTGCTCAAATATTAAAAAAACCAAATGAAATTAGCTTAGAAAACTCCATCATTCCTGATTCTTATTATAATCATGATTGTACAATTACCCCGATCCAAGAATATTTTTACAAAGCCATATTTTTGTATAGAAGCAATATGCTTGATGAGGCATATAAAATTTTAATGCATTTATATAATAAAAACATGCTAGAATTTTATATGTATGATTACTTTTTTACTATTATTGAAAAGCATGACGAAACAAAGAGCATAAAAACAGATTTACACTATGATAAAAAGCAATTTTTTCTTGAAAGGGCAAAAAATAATTTAACTAATAACCCTGAAAATGCTGAATACTATGTGGCACTAGCAAGACAATTTCAAGAATTAAACAACAATAACGATGCTATAAAAACATTAAATCATGCCATAAAAAAATTCCCCAAATGGGGAGTAGCCTATGCCTACCTTGCAAAAATATACTTGGCGAAAAATGATACAAGACTGGCTTTATCAAATGCTCAAAAAGCCTTTAAGCTTGACCCATCTATCCCAAACATCAAACAAGTTTTAATGCAATGCATGTATCTAAATGACGCTAAAAAATCTTAAGTTTAGCGAATCCTTACATCCTCAATTGGTATAATATTAATTAGTTGATGCTGAAAAATGCATGGAAACGCATTTTTCAGCATCAACTAATTAGCAAGTCTATCACTTAACCTTGTAAAGCGTTTATGGGTGCGATTATTGTTTACCGCCATATGCAGGGCCTTTTTTTCAC
>CAYJCI010000127.1:0-6143 GCA_964368595.1 uncultured Desulfovibrionaceae bacterium | reverse complement strand
CCCCCCAGACCCCCCTTCAAAAAACTTTAATGCCTATAATCCACCCCTACGGGGTTAGATTATAGGTTTTTATAAAAGTCTATGCACTTGATGCCTTCGGGCAGTGCGTATAAGGAAAAAATTATTACGCCGACAAGAAAAAGATAAAGACCGTAAAATTATTCAAAAGGGCAGACAAAAGAAACTAAAATAAAACAATATAAAAAAACACAAACCCAAAAAGGAATACAAATGGGATTTTTTTCAAGTATTAAAAAATTCTTCGGAGCAGAAGAAGTAACACAAGAGGCACAAGCCGCTCCTACACCTGCTAGCACTGAAGCGACTCTAAGCGAAGAACAGCAAGCAGCCCTATCCCTTGCCTTACGCTCAACCGAGCCGCGCCTATCTGCTTGGCTTACCATTGTACTTGACGGCATAAAGGAAGACAGCCCCCTACTATGGCAACGCCTACGCCACCTGCTACACTCCTTAGAAGCCCCACAGGCAGAAAGTGATGCCTTTGTGCAAGACTTTCAAGCTTGGCTTAAACGTATGGAATACAAATACGTTGAGGAATTTCGCTCAGAATTACAATACCGCTTGGCCCTTGCCCTTGAACTTGAAGATGAAGAAGACGAGCGCAACCGCCTTTTACTAAAATTAAGTGATAGCCTCGCCCGCACAAGGGATCAATTTACCAAAAAATTAGATGCTCTTTTTGCTTCACATGGTGCACTTGATGCTGCTTTTTGGGAAGAAATGGAAGAGCTATTAATAATGGCTGACGTTGGCTTTGAGCCTAGTATGGAGTTAATTGAGCGCTTAAAAGATGGTGCTCGTAAAAATAATATTACTGAACCATCTGCCCTTAAAGAAGTTTTACAAGAAGTTTTGGAAGAAATATTCCATAATCCACGCCGCATTGTGGCAGTAAATGCACCAGAGGTTGTGATTATGATTGGCGTAAATGGTGTTGGTAAAACCACAACCATTGCTAAATTGGCCCATCGTGACCGCATGCAAGGCAAAAAAGTCCTCATTGCCGCGGCAGATACATTTAGAGCGGCAGCAACAGAGCAACTTGGAGTGTGGGCTGAGCGTGTTGGGGCTGACTTTCACCGTAAAGAAGCAGGGGCTGACCCTGCGGCAGTAGCCTTTGAAGCTATGGACTTAGCATTGAAGGGCGACTATGATGTAATATATATTGACACTGCTGGGCGCTTGCAAACCAAGACAAACCTTATGGAGGAGCTCACCAAAATAAGAAATGTCATCGCCAAAAAGCACGAGGGTGCACCACATCGAAGCATCTTGGTTATTGATGCAACCACTGGCCAAAACGCCCTTTCCCAAACAAAATTATTTAATGAATCTGCTGGTATAGATGAAATAATTTTAAGCAAACTTGACGGCACAGCCAAGGGCGGCGTTGCCATTGCAGTGGCTATGCAATTTAATATACCTATCACCTATGTGGGACTTGGGGAAAAATTAGAAGATTTACGACCATTTAATGGCAAGGATTTTGCATCTGCCCTATTGGGAGAGCCCAATCTGTCCGAATAGTGACATAAAGGAGAGTGAATTTTTACACACCCTCCCTTAGTCAAGTTTAGAATAAAAGTGAGAGTATTAAGCTAAAAGCTCTTGTTTTATAATGGATTCGGACTTGATACGGTCAAGAAGATCAGAAAAAGCGGACTTCACATTTTCGCGAATGTCGCCTGCAACGATAAGGTAAAGTAGGTCATCACCTGGCTTAAATTCGCCTTCATTAGCATGGGCAACCACTGCAAAAATGCCAGGGCGCTGTTCAATTTCTTGACAAATGGCGTGCATTTTTTCTTTATTTGCTTGCACGCTAACGGATGTAACGGCTTCATGCCCTTGACGCGACCAGCTACGCACAACACCATTGTGAATGAGCATCATGCCCACATGGTCAGCAAAGCCTTCACGTTGCTTAAGGTCCTTGATTGCTTGATTAATATCCATATTTTCTCCTTTTTTATTATGAGGTGAATAATGCCACTGTTTTCAGAATTACTAAATAAGCTTCCTAAAACCAGAGAAACTCGCATGAGTGCGCAAGGCTACGCACTTTGGATCTCCTGGCAAGACGAGCTTGACCCTGCCGTAATCCAGACGTTGCAAAACTATGGCGGCATGTTCATGGTATCTGAACGTGAGCAAGCCTTGTGGTTTTTCTTCAACACTGACGTATTTCTTGCTGTTGCTCGTTTATTTGTGTGGGCAAGGTTTAATCCTATTACTGTTACTATCCAACTTTTGCAAGCTCGATTTCAGCTTGGGGTTAAGCGAGAAATTGGTCTAGAAATTGACTCTGTTTTAGAACATCAAGAATCATATCCACATGATGGCCTTGAGCTTTGGATTCACTCAAAAGCTCAAGAACATGTTACTAACGTTCCTGGTATTTCATTAGTCCCTGCCAAACCAAAGCAAGGTATGGCCAATGCAAAATGGAGCAACCTTGAGGCTGACATTCGCCTACCCTACACCTCCTCGCAAGGTTGGTATGCTGTATTAAAGCCGCTAGGTAACCCACTAGATAAAAACTATCAAAGTGCATGGCCAAGCATGCAGCAGATTATTGCCAATACGCTTAAGCAAAATAAACTAAAATTCATAGTACAAGATGATTTTATCATGGTGCTGGTAGATAGTTTGTTGGTTATGCGCCTTTGGCTGCGTGAGCTACTGCGAGCTTGTGATAATGTAAAAAATACTGACCGTGACTCTTATTGGCCCTTTGTTAGCGCCATTATGGAGCGAAAAGGCTTAAACTTTAGCGGTAATTTATACAAAAAAATTGGTTTGCAATGGGAAAAGCTTACCCCTGACTTCCCCTATTTAAGTTACCGTACAGGTTATCTGCTTGGTAAGGGCTTTGCCATTCAGGATTTAGGTTTTTCTGACACGCAAAGTAATATGGATAGCTGGTGCACAGTCATGCTTGATGAGGGCGAAACTGATGTACACGCCATATCTGTACTTATGCCTAGCCAATTTATGTCTGGTGAGCATGAAAATTGCTTTTTCTGCGGCATTAACACTCATGCACCACATGAGTGCCCCACAAGAAAATTAACTTCAACCTCAAGCCCAGATGACCCCATAGGCCTTGGCATTGATAAAATTAATGAATCATTTAAGACTATTGAAAAAACCATAGCCCAACAAGGCATACATGGCTATACTGAACTGCGCGGCAAAAAGGATGACTCAAGCAAACTATTAAATGATATTTTTGATATTAATTTTGCATCACAAATGCGCTCCATGCCCTATTTTTGGCTTACAAAAGGACGGGATATTGGCAAAATTCGCGACGCTTCGGAGTTAACTCGTGATGAGGGGCCTGTTTGGGATCTTTATGATAAAGCCATAAAGTCAAACCAAGCTGGGCTTAGCGAAATCAATAAAGAAATTCATGATGTTATCGTCCGTGCCCCGCGCGATCCACGCATTAGAACTCTGCATGGTTTTGTCTATATCCTCATGCAAGACTATGCTAAGGCTGCCGCGGCCTTTAAAGAAGCCGCAACCCTTACGGCCATCCCTGCACTGCAAGCATGGAATGAATATTTGCAAGCGCGCATAGCTGAAATTCAGGGCGACTATATTGACTCCATTGCACAATATGACCAAACGCTTAGAGTTATCCCACAATGGCGTGATATGGAATATCGCAAAATTGTATGTAAGGTAAAAATGGGTTTTGGTGAGCAGGCACTGGGAATTTTAAGCAAGTTAATAAATGAAGATGCAGTATATTTTAACCGTTGCCTCATAGACCCAGAGCTTGGGCGTGGGCAAGCTTTAATACTCACTCATTTGCACCCTTTATGGCAAGATGCAGAGCGTGCAGCCCTTGCAGAAAAAAGTGCTATTCAGCATATGGCTGAGCGTGTGCGTGCGTGGTTTCCGCCTTCGCATCCAAGCCATATGATCTTAAACAGTCATCTTTCAGATTTACAAAACCTTGCATCAACTCAAAACTATATGGCTTTCTTAGAGGTTACTAAGCGCCGCCCTGTATGCCAAAAAGAAATTGAAGAATTCATCAAGCGCCAAATTGATGAATTACAAGCCCGTTACAAGGTTTATTTAGATAATTTACAAAAAGTTAGAGATGAGGCAGCTTGGTTTCCTTTCCCTAAAATTTTACGGGAATTTAGCCGTGAGTTTAACGAAGCAGCAGGTGTTATTAACTGGGCTTTTGCCTCAAACTTCAGTGAGGCAGAGATTTTTAGTGAAGCTCAAAAAAATACTGAGCAAGTGGAAACACTGTTACGAAGCTTGCAACGCAAACTAAAATTTTTACGAACAGTGCGTGATGCCACCTTGTTTGGCCTAACCCTTGCCAGAACATTTTTCTGGGTGGAGGCTGTGGGCCTAACTTTATGCTTCTTAGGCATTCCTGCAATTATTTTCTTTGGAGATATGATTGGGCTTGGCTGGTTAAAGCAAATACTTGCCTCGCAACAGTGGGAAATACAGAAAATTCTCTTTGGTATTATCACCGTTGTATCCTTAGGGGTTGCGGCTTTAAGAGCCACAGTGATTTTTGACAAGCAAAAAGAAAAGCTATTAAATGAGGCTAAAGAGCAACGTGAGCGCTTGCAAAACGAAAGACTTGAGCGTATTCGTAGAAAGCAACAAGCAGAAATGGAAAAACGCAAAAAAGAAATGCAACGTCAAAAAATAGAGCAACAACGCCAAAAAATGTCTATTCAAGGCTAAGCTCGTTAAAGTTTATGAGGAAATTATGAAACGTACACTCATTAGCCATGCACTGAACTCCGCACAACCTCAAGAAAATATTACCATTTGCGGTTGGGTTCGCACTCGCCGTGATGCCAAAGGCTTTAGCTTTATAGAATTAAATGACGGCTCATGCCTTGGCAATATTCAATGCATTGTGGATGAAGGCACAAAAGCCTATGAAAATATGAAGGATGCCAACACAGGGGCGGCCTTACAAGTGGTTGGCTCCCTTGTGGCCTCACCAGGAAAAGGCCAAAGTTTTGAAGTCCGCGCAGAGGATATTACCATTTATGGCCTTGCAGACCAAGAGACCTTCCCCCTACAAAAAAAGCGTCATTCTGATGAATTTTTACGCACCATTGCCCACCTACGTTCACGCACCAATAAATATGGCGCAGCTTTTCGCATTCGTTCTGCTGCTGCCATGGCAGTGCATGACTATTTTCGTCAAGAAGGTTTTTATCACGTACACACCCCAATCCTTACAGGTTCTGACTGTGAGGGAGCTGGCGAGATGTTTAGGGTAACCACCCTTGACCAAGGCGAAAAAGATTTAAGTAAAGATTTTTTTGGCAAGGAAGCAAATTTAACTGTTTCTGGTCAGCTTGAGGCAGAAGCCATGGCCCTTGGCCTTGGCCGTGTTTATACCTTTGGTCCAACATTTAGGGCTGAAAACTCCAACACTCCACGTCATGCAGCAGAGTTTTGGATGATTGAGCCAGAAATGGCCTTTGCTGACCTTGCGGACAATATTGACCTTGGCGAAGGCTTAACCTGCTATGTTATCGACAAAGTTCTTAGCACTTGTGCCTCGGACATAGATTTATTCAATCGTTTTGTGGATACTGACCTTGTTAACCGCTTAAAAAATATTATTGCCAAGCCCTTTGTGCGCATTTCATACACAGAAGCAGTGGAAATTTTACAAAAATGCGGCAAAAACTTTGAATATCCAGTGAGCTTTGGTACGGATTTACAAACCGAGCATGAACGCTACCTTGCTGAGGAGCATTTTAACTCACCATTAGCTGTTTACGATTACCCAAAGGATATCAAGGCTTTTTACATGCGTCTTAATGACGACAACAAAACCGTTGCTGCCATGGATGTGCTTGTGCCACGCATTGGAGAGCTTATAGGCGGTTCACAGCGTGAAGATAGGCTTGATGTACTTGAAAGACGCATTAAAGAAATGGGCCAAGACCCAAGCCACTATTGGTGGTATTTAGATTTGCGTCGCTATGGTTCAGTACCGCATGCTGGTTTTGGCCTTGGGTTTGAGCGCTTACTCATGATGCTAACAGGCATTACCAATATTAGAGACGTTATCCCATTCCCTCGCACACCAGGGAATTTAGAATTTTAATATT
>CAYJCI010000126.1:0-6173 GCA_964368595.1 uncultured Desulfovibrionaceae bacterium | reverse complement strand
TCCGCCAATAAGATTGTTCGTATTGGTGTTGAGGATGTTCGCAGTAAGGGCCGAGCCACCATGGGCGTGATGTTGGTTCGTTTAGATGCTGGAGCAAGGGTTGTTGGCTTTGACCGTGTGGATGAAGGTGGCGTGCGCGAGCCTGACCATGAGGATGATGCTATTGAAACAACTGCAACTGAAGCTAAGCCTGTTGAGGCTAGTGCCAGCACAGAAAATACAAATGTAGCAGATGTTAAAGAAGAGCCTAGCAAGAATGAAGAGGGCGAGGAATAGCTGAGTGACATTACGTTATTTTGCCATATTTCTTCTTCTTGCTTTGATGCAAGCTTGTGATGCTGTGCCTACAAAGCAAAATGATTTAAGCTTAGCAAAAGAAGCCATGGAAGAAAGAGAATGGTTTTATGCTGAGCGTTTGCTTGAAAGGTATTTAAATAATGCCAATGATGTTGAAATGCGTTGGCAGGCATGGCAAGCGCTCATTAAAACAGCTGAGCATACTGGAAGAAACTTTGGTGTAATGCGTATATATTACGACAATATGCTCCAAGAGTTTTTAGATGATGATAAAAGAAAGATTGTGCTTCATTCCTTTGCTTTATTGTTAGAAGAGGGCGAGGATTATGACGCTGCAACTGATTTATGGAATGTATATTTGAGCCTTGAAAACTTGCTAGTGCATGAAATTTTTGATGCCACGCAAAAAGTTATTGAAATATATTTGCATACAGGGCAATTTGAGGCTGCGGAGAATGCTCTATATAATTGTCTTGGGCTTGAAATTTCTGCGGAAGATAGTGCTATTTGCTTGTATGAATTAGCAGATCTTAAGGCTGGGCGTGGAGCTTTAAAGGAAGCAACTGACCTTGCAAAGCAAGTTCTTGAGGTTGAGTCCTATGAAACGACTCGTGGCCAAGCAGCCTTTTTACTTGGTGATATTGCTGAGCAAAAAGGTGATTATGAAGAAGCTAGTAAGTTTTTTGAGCAGGCAAAAGAATTTTACCCTAATGTGCAAGCTGTAGAAAATCGCATCGCACATTTAGATAACTTATTGAAAAACTAATGGTTGGGTATAAACTATGATTCGTCATGAATGTGGACTTTTAGGTATATCTAAGCATGAGGAAGCTGCTCGCATGACCTACTTTGGTCTTTATGCACAGCAGCATCGTGGGCAAGAAAGTGCCGGCATAGTAACATGGTGTGGTAATCAATTACATGAACACCGCGGCATGGGCCTTGTGCCAGATATTTTTACAGAAGATTGCTTTGAGCACCTTAAGGGTGATATTGCCATTGGTCATGTTCGCTACTCCACAACTGGAGCTTCACAATTAAATAATGCACAGCCATTTGTGGCACGCTTTCAAGGGCTTGAAATTGCGCTTGCTCACAATGGAAATCTTGTAAATACCCAAGAATTACGTGCAAATTTGGAAGAGCGTGGGGCAATTTTCCACACAACTATTGACTCAGAAGTTTTCGTGCATTTATTGGTTAGGGCCATGCGCAGCATGAGCCTTGAGGATGCTCTTAAGCATGTTTGCTCCAAAGTTCGTGGTGCTTACTGTTTATTGGTGCTTGTGGGTGATAAAATGGTTGCCATACGTGACCCGCACGGCTTTCACCCTTTATGCATGGGTAAGCTTGAAGATAGTATTATTTTTGCGTCAGAAACTTGCGCTCTTGATTTGTTAGAGGCTGATTACATTCGTTCAGTTGAACCTGGCGAGATGATAATTGTGCAGAATGGCGAAGTTAAGAGTGAAAATATATTTATTGAAGGGCAAATTAAACCTGAAAATCCAAGACAATGTATTTTTGAGCTTGTGTATTTTGCAAGACCAGATTCATTTATTTTTGATGAGCAAGTTTATTTATGTCGTAAGCGTATGGGTTGGCAATTGGCACATGAGTCAACGCCAGAGGTTGATTTTGTAATGCCTTTCCCTGATTCAGGGGTTTACCCTGCTGTTGGTTTTGCCCAATGTGCAGAATTGCCTTATGAGCATGCCATGATTCGTAACCACTATGTGGGCAGAACTTTTATTCAACCAACTCAAAGCATGCGTAACTTTGGCGTTAGGATGAAGATTAACCCTGTGCTGCCTATGATTGAGGGCAAGCGTATTTGTATTGTGGACGACTCCATAGTTCGTGGTACAACCATGATGACAAGGGTTAAAAAATTGCGCGAGCTTGGGGCTAAGGAAGTTCATATTCGTATAGCCTCACCTCCAGTAAAGTTCCCATGTTTTTACGGTATTAACTTTTCATCCAGAGGTGAGCTTATTGCCACCCAGCATAGTTTAGATGAAATTAAGCGCGTACTTGATGTGGATTCTTTGCACTATCTGTCCATAGAGGGTTTATTGCGATCAGTTAATCACGAAAATCACTATTGTACTGCTTGCTTTACTGGCGACTACCCTGTACCTTGTGGCGCGGCATCTTGTGGTGGTTGCTGTTAAGGCTAATTTTTTTGGATGAAAAATGAATATTCAAAGTATTAAAGGTTTTGCTGATATTTTCTCTCCTCAAAGTGATGTTTACACAAGGATGGAAAATACAGCTAGAGAAGTGTTTGCCCGTTTTGGTTATGGTGAGTTGCGTACTCCCATTATGGAACATACTGAACTTTTTTGCCGCTCCATCGGGACTGAAACTGACGTAGTGCAAAAGGAAATGTATACCTTTGCCGACCGCAAGGATCGCTCCTTAACTTTGCGTCCTGAGGCAACCGCTGGGGTTATGCGTTCCTACATACAAGCTAAGATAAACCCCGACAATGTAAGTAAATACTTTACTTATGGCCCCATGTTTCGCTATGAGCGTCCGCAAAAGGGCCGCATGCGTCAATTCCACCAATTAAATTGTGAATGCTTGGGTTCAAAATCAGCTCATACCGATGCTGAAATTATTGTAATGCTTATGCAATTTTTTGCTGAGCTTAAAATTACTGACCTTGAGCTTCAGATTAATACACTTGGTTGTAGCGAATGTAGACCGCAATACCGCAAGTTGCTGTCTGACTACTTACATGGCTTAGATAGTTCCGCTCTTTGTGCAGATTGCTTAAGAAGGATTGACACAAATCCATTGCGGGTGCTTGATTGTAAGGTGCCAACTTGTAAGGCTTTGACTGAGCATGCACCGCAGATTGATGAAAATGTTTGCCCAGATTGTGTAGAGCATTTCAAAATTGTCTTAAGTTTGCTTGAAAAATCAAAGCTTGACTATGTGCGTACTCCTCGTTTAGTGCGTGGGCTTGATTATTATTCACGTACTACTTTTGAAGTTGTTTCCAAAGGTATTGGGGCTCAATCATCCATTGCTGGTGGTGGGCGTTATGATGGCCTTGTGAAGCAATTGGGCGGAGCTGACGTGCCAGGCCTAGGCTTTGCTTGTGGTATGGAGCGTGTTGCCATGCTTATGCCAGAAATAGAGCCCAAGCGACCTTTGTTTTATATAGTTCACATGGGCGATGTTGCTTTGCCCGAAGCATTTGATTTAAGCCTAAAACTGCGCAAGCAAGGTCTTAATGGCGATATTTGCCATAATGGCGGTAGCTTTAAGAGCCAAATGCGCCAAGCCGATAAATCTAAAGCTCGTTTTGTGTTAATCCTTGGTGAAGATGAGTGTAAAAACCAAACTGTTACCGTTAAGGATATGGATTTAGGGCAACAAGATAGTTATAATATGTCAGAAATAGTACAAATTTTAGTAGATAAAAATTAAATTATAAATGAAGCAGGATAGTCATGAGTGAGCAGGTAAACGACCAAAACTTAAATTTACAGTTAGAGCATCAAGCCTTTATTGAAACCCTTGGCGATTGGCGTCGTAGCCATAATTGCTCTTCTTTAACCATGAAAGAAAATGGTCAAGAAGTATGCATCATGGGTTGGGCGCAGTATCGTCGTGACCATGGTGGTTTGATTTTTGTTGATATGCGCGATCGTTACGGCTTAACCCAAGTGGTTTTTAGCCCAGAAATTGCTCCAAAAGCTCACGAAACCGCACATATTTTACGTGCTGAATATGTTTTTGCCATTAAGGGTGTTGTTCGTCCTCGCCCAGAGGGTATGACTAATGCCAATATGAAAACTGGTGAAATTGAAGTAGTTGCTCATGAGTGGAAACTGTTAAACACTTCAAAAACCCCTGCTTTCCCCATTGAAGACCGATGCGAGGCTGGTGAAAACTTGCGCCTGCAGTGGCGTTATTTAGATTTGCGTCGTCCACGTATGGCTCAAAATTTTATTATTCGTCATAAAGTAGCAAAAGCTGTGCGTAGTTACCTTGATGAGCTTGAGTTTTTAGAAATTGAAACTCCAGTTTTAACTCGCTCAACCCCAGAAGGTGCTAGAGATTTCCTTGTGCCAAGCCGTGTTAACCTTGGTCAATGCTTTGCTTTGCCGCAATCTCCACAGCTATTTAAGCAATTATTGATGGTTTCTGGCATGGATCGTTACTATCAAATCGTACGTTGCTTTAGAGATGAAGATTTACGTGCTGATCGTCAACCAGAGTTTACTCAAATTGATATAGAAATGAGTTTTGTGGATGAAGACCAAGTCATGACCATGGCTGAAGGCCTTATGGCAAAAGTTTTTAAAGATGTAAAAAATATTGATATTCCACTGCCCTTCCCTCGCATGAAATATGATGACGCTATGTTGCGTTATGGTGTTGATAAGCCAGACACTCGCTTTGGCCTTGAACTTGAAGATATTACTGAAATTGTTAAGGGGTCAGGCTTCAAATTATTTGCCTCAGCTGAGCTTGTTAAGGGTATGAAAATTCCTGGCGGCGAAAGCATGACCAGAAAAGAAATTGACGATTTTACTGAATTTGTAAAAATATACGGTGCACAAGGGCTTGCTTGGATTAAAATTCGTGAAAATGAATGGCAGTCCCCCATTGCTAAATTTTTGTCCGATGAAGAACGTAAAGGCATTGCTGAAGTTTTTGACTTGCAGGTTGGAGATATTGTATTTTTCCAAGCTGGCGAAAGTTCAATGGTTAACGCAGCTCTTGGTAATTTACGTGTACATTTGGCAGAGCACCTTGGCTTGGTTAAAGAAGATACTTATAACTTCTTGTGGGTTACTGACTTCCCGCTTTATGAATATGATGCTGATGAAAAGCGTTATGTGGCCTGCCACCACCCCTTCACCTCCCCTGCCCCAGGGCATATGGAATTAATGAGCACAGACCCCGCTAAAACACGCGCCAGAGCTTATGATATGGTATTAAATGGTAGTGAAGTTGGCGGCGGTTCAATTCGTATTCACTCTGGCGAAGTTCAAAGAAATATGTTCAAAGCGTTGGGCTTTAGTGAAGAGGATTCTGAGGAGCAATTTGGCTTCTTAATCAATGCTCTTGAAAATGGTGCACCCCCACATGGCGGTATTGCCTTTGGTTTAGACAGATTAGTCATGTTGCTTTGCAATGTTCCAAGCATTCGTGATGTTATCGCTTTTCCAAAAACACAAAAAGCAACTTGCTTACTTACTAATGCGCCAGGTGAAGTTTCGCCACGCCAGCTAAGAGAACTTGGCTTGCGCTTGCGTGAGCAAACCCCAACTAGCTAATAGAGCTTACTATGGCCATACTTGAAATATTGCAATATCCTCACCCTGTTTTAGCAGAAAAAGCCCAGCCGGTGCAGGAAATCACACAAGAAATTAAAGATCTTGTGAATGATATGGTTGAAACTATGTATGCTTCGCGTGGTGTTGGCCTTGCTGCACCACAGATTGGTAAATCCATTCGTTTAATCGTTATGGACCCTAGTGGCCCAGATGAAAAAAACGATCTTAGGGTTTTAATTAATCCTGAACTAAGCTTGCTTGGAGAAGTTCAAATTAGCCCCATGGAAGGTTGCCTTTCAGTTCCATTTGACTATAGGGCTGATGTTAAAAGGCATGATAAAGTTCGTGTAAAGGCTACTGATCTTGAAAATAATCCTATTGACATTGAGTGGGATGATTTTGAAGCCATCGTTATTCAACATGAGTATGACCATTTAGAAGGTACACTTTTTATTGACCATATTGGCCGTTTACGTCGCAGTCTTTTTGAAACAAGGGTTAAAAAATCTGCCAAACGCAATGAGGCTTAATTGTCATGAGTAAGCCTTTAAGAATTGTCTTTATGGGCACGCCAGA
>CAYJCI010000125.1:0-6187 GCA_964368595.1 uncultured Desulfovibrionaceae bacterium | reverse complement strand
TTATTAAATATTGGATGCCAGTTGACCAATATATTGGTGGCGTTGAGCATGCCATTTTGCATTTATTATATTCTCGCTTTTACACCAAGGCTTTGCGCGATTTAGGCTTTTATCCAGAAGACTTAGACGAGCCATTCACCAACTTACTCACCCAAGGCATGGTCCTAATGGGTGGTGCAAAAATGTCTAAATCCAAGGGCAATGTAGTTGACCCAAGCATTATGATTGACAAATATGGTGCAGATACTGTGCGGCTTTTCTGCCTATTTGCTGCCCCACCAGAAAGGGATTTTGACTGGTCAGAAACCGGTATTGAAGGTGCATCACGCTTCCTAAACCGTGTTTGGCGACTATTTTATGAAGAGCGTGCCCACATAATACCCATGATGTCTTGCTCCTCCACTGAGGCAGATGCCACAAGCGATATAGCTCGTGAGCTACGCCGTAAAGAACATTTGACAGTCAAAAAAGTTCATGAAGATATTGCAAAATATCAGCTAAATACTGCCATTGCCGCCATTATGGAATTGGTAAATGCCATGTATCTTGCCCGTGAGCATTTGCACAAAGACAATGCAGGGCAGAAGGTATTTTCATCAGCCATGGGCACAGTACTCACCCTTCTTTGCCCATTTACTCCGCATATTTGTGAAGAAATTTGGCAAGATTTAGGCCACGATAGCCAAGTGACCGATGCCCCATGCCCTGAATGGCAGGCAGAGGCCATTGCTCAAGACGTAGTTACAGTGGTCATTCAAATTAATGGTAAATTGCGTAGCAAGATTGATATTGCTGTGGATAGCCCCAAGGAAGAGGTGGAAAAACAAGCCCTTGCCGATGCAGGCATTCAAAAGCATTTGGATGGTAAAACTGTACGCAAAGTGATTGTTGTACCGAACAAGCTTGTAAACATCGTCGCCAATTAAAATACTCAAAAGTAGCAATTTACTGTGTAATTTAGCTTGTATGCATTATTACTGCTAAGGACTGCAAATAATATTTATGCAATGATTATGTATACTTTTTAAACTTTATACAGAGCAGAAATACCCCCTCGTGGGCGAACCATTTTTGCAAGTGCGTAGCACGCAGAAAAAATGTGAGTGACTGGTTTTTTGGGAATTTTGTGCGTATTTTTGATTTTTTCTTGTGGCAAGGAAGAATTAACTTTTGGAAGGCAGAGCGTATATAAATACGTGCGTTCAAAAAGTTTATTCTGACGAGGCCACAAGGAAAAAGGAAAATACCGCAAAATCACCAAAAAGTAATGAAAAGGCCGTAAGACCGCTTAAAATATGTAGCATATACCTTAATGGGGTAATCTACTGCGTCAGATAAAAACTTTGAAAAGTTTGAGATTTTTTAAATTTTGGAATGTACATGTCAAAGCCTGCCTTTACATTTTGTGTATGCCCTGATGCTGGGCTAATTAAAGCACATATTGAAAAACTTGTAGGTGACTATCCAGCAGATAGTGGCACGTGGGAGCGGCATGTATACTGGGGCGATGATGGGCTTTCCCAAAACTTTTGGAATAACTTAACCTTACAAGGCCTTTTTAATACTCCAAAAATATTAATTGTTCGCAATGCTCAAAATTTACCAGCAGCTATTTGGAAAAACCTATCCTCTGCCCTTGCATCTTCTAGTAGTAGCACTTGGCCCATCTTCTGCCTTGAAGTTAGTTTTGAAAAAAAGCAAGCCAAAGTGCCTGCTCACATTGCAAAGTTAAAATGCTTTGAAGTGGGTGATAAAAATGGCTGGATTTGGCGAAATGCTGGACTTGATGCACAAAGCACCAAACGCCACATACAAGAGCGAGCAAAAGAGTGCGGCTTGCAATTTGAGCCACATGTGCTTGATGCTCTTTGTGCCTCAACACCACCAGATGCCACAGCTATTGAAAATGAAATTCAAAAATTAATATTAGCTTCAAAGGGTCAGATGGTTAGCATGGACATGATAAATGTTGGTGCATATCTACCTGAATCTAATGTATTTTCATTCATATCTTGCATACAAGCTGGTAATGTTGCCGCCGCTTGGCGTGAGATTTACCGTGGGCAAAAGGATGTGGCGGCTCTGTTCTTCCCCTTTTTAGCCCTACTTGCAAGAGAAGCTCGCACCCTTTGGCAAATACTTGCCAAGGAAAAAGTGTATTTACATTTTTCTGTGGCCCAAAGTAAGGAGCAATGTGCAAAAAAACTTGGTTTTGCTGGCGTTGCACAAATATTTTCATACATTGCATTGGCAGAACAACAAGTTAAAAGTGGTCAATGCGATGCAGAACAAGCCTTAGAAAGTATGGTTGTGGACCTTGTGCAGCTTTTTCAAAAAGGTTATTAAAAAATCACGGCGTTCTATTTTTGCAATGTTAAAAAACAACTAATTAAAGCGAAGTGAATTTAATTTGAAATATATCGCAAAATTGTTTAATGGCACGCTCGTCTGTCGAAGGATGTTTTAAACACCCTTCGGGAGACACCATTTTTACAAGTGCGAAGCACGTAGTAAAAATGTGTGTGTCACGTTTTTGTGGAATTTTTTGAAATTATTAGATTTTTTCTCCTCGCGAGGAAGAATTAACTTTTGGAAGGCAGAGCGTATATAAATACGTGCGTTCAAAAAGTTAATTCTGACGAAGCGAGGGGGAAAAAGATGAATTTCAAAAAATCACACAAAAGTAGCACGTAGGGTCGTAAGACCGTGCAGAAAAAACTTATATCTGCCATAATAATTATGAAAAAAAATATTTTTTAAATTAGAATGCCGTGATTAAAAAATAATCATCAATAAATTTTTCCTTGACCCCTTGCCTAATACGTAGGACTGCTTACATATGTCATCTAGCAATAAAAATATTACACCGCACAGTGGGCATAGACAACGTTTGAAAAAACGTTTTTTGCACGACCCACAGCATATGGAAGATTATGAAGTGCTTGAAATATTGCTTGGTTATGGCCTAACACGCAAAGATACCAAGCCCCTTGCCAAAGCACTGCTTGCTCGCTTTGGCACATTGCGTAATGTTTTAGATGCTAGAAAGGAAGAACTTGAAGACGTACCAGGCTTTGGTGTGGGACTTTGGACTTTGTGGCAGATTATGCGTGAGTGCATGGCAAGGCATGCCATAGCACCACTTTTAGAAAAAGAAACCCTTGCTACACCACAATTAGTGGCAAAGGCCGCCAAAAAACGTTTGATAAATTGCACCCATGAAGAATGCTGGCTAGCCTTTACAGATTCAGGCAATCGTTGCATGGGTTGGGAGCGACTTTGCGTAGGTGGCATTGATAATGTGCCCATAACTACAAGAGATGTTATAGCAAAAGCTCTTGCACGCAAAGCAAAGGGTTTTATATTGGTACATAATCACCCAGGCGGTAGCACTAAGCCATCAAGAGGTGATATGGTTATTACAGAACAATTGCGAAGCCTTGCCCCAAGTATGGATTTACGCTTTATTGAGCATATTATAATAACTGACAAAGAATGTTTTAGCATTTTATTAAACCAATATTTTTAAAGTATTTTAACTGTTTATAGTATATATTAGGAGTATTATATGTCAGACCAAGAACATAATACCACAAATATTGATGTTGACCCAAAAGTAACTACACCATTTGAAATGACTGAAGTTACACCTGAACATACAAACAATGAGGCAGTAGCAGATGTTGAAAATGCTACAGACCCCAATGTATTTCCTGTGCTGGCTGTGCGTGACGTTGTTGTGTTTAACTATATGATTATACCTCTTTTTATTGGGAGAGATAAATCTGTCAAAGCCGTTGAAGCAGCTTTGGAAAAAGATAAACATCTCTTTGTCTGCACCCAAAAAGAAGAAGAAAACGAAGACCCTAGCCCAGACGATTTGTATAGCTTCGGCTCTATGGTCAATGTAATGCGTATGCTAAAGATGCCCGATGGTCGCATCAAGGTTTTGGTGCAGGGCATTAACCGTGCAAGCATTAAAAATTACACCAATACTGAACCTTTTTTAGAGGCAGAAGTTGAGGTGCATGAAGAAGAAGCCTTCATCTCCACACCAGAGACAGAAGCTCTATTGCGTTCTGCTCGTGAACAAAGCGAAAAAATACTTGAATTACGAGGCATTACTAATACCGACATTGTAGGCGTATTACAAAGTGTAGAAGAACCAGGCCGCTTGGCTGATTTAATTGCCGCAAACCTTCGCATGAAGATTGAAGATGCCCAAAAAATACTTGAAACCACTGATCCTTTGCAACGCTTAATCCTTGTAAATGAACAACTTAGCAAAGAAGTAGAAGTGGCAACCATGCAAGCACGCATCCAAACTTCTGCCCGTGAAGGCATGGACAAAGCCCAAAAAGATTATTACTTGCGTGAGCAATTAAAGGCTATTCGTAATGAGCTTGGGGATAAAGCTGGCGAAAATGACGATGATGATATGGAAACTCTTGCTAAGTCCATTGCCAAAGCAGGCATGCCTAAGGACGTTCGCAAAGAGGCAGATAAACAATTTCGTCGCCTAAGCTCCATGCATTCTGACTCCTCAGAAGCCAATGTGGTTCGCACCTATTTGGATTGGTTGGTAGATGTACCGTGGAAGAAAACTAGCCGAGATAATTTGGATATTAAACATGCGGCTAAAATTTTAGATGAAGACCACTACGGCCTTACAAAAATAAAAGACCGCATTTTAGAATACTTAAGTGTGCGTAAATTAAATCCCAATTCCAAAGGGCCAATACTTTGCTTTGTAGGCCCTCCTGGCACTGGCAAAACTTCACTTGGTCGATCCATCGCAAGGGCCATGGGGCGTAAATTCCAACGCTTTTCCCTTGGCGGTATGCGTGATGAGGCCGAAATACGTGGTCATCGCCGCACCTATATTGGCTCAATGCCAGGACGAATTATCCAAGCCTTAAAGCAATGCGGTACAAAAAACCCTGTCATTGTGCTTGATGAGCTAGATAAAGTGGGTTCTGATTTCCGTGGTGACCCATCAGCGGCCTTGCTTGAAGTGCTAGACCCTGAACAAAACAACAGCTTTAGCGACCACTATTTAAATGTGCCCTTTGACCTTTCAAAAGTAATGTTTTTATGCACAGCCAATGTGCTAGACACAATACCTGCAGCCCTTAGGGATAGAATGGAAATCATCACCCTACCAGGCTACACCTTGGAGGAGAAAAAAGCCATCGCTCGTCGCCATCTACTACCTAAAATGATAGAAGATAATGGCCTAAAACCAAAGGATATTAGCGTAATAGACACAGCCATTGAGCGTATTATTAAGCAATACACCAGAGAGGCTGGCTTGCGTAACCTTGAGCGTGAGCTTGGTGCGGTTTGCCGCAAGCTTGCTCGCAAAAAGGCCGAAGGTAAAAAAGGCCCATTTAAGGTAACAACCAGCCAAATTCCTAGGCTTTTGGGTATTCCACGCTTTGTGGAAGATGATAAAGCAAAACAATTAAACCCTGGTTCTGTTTTTGGTCTTGCTTGGACTGCCTTTGGTGGTGAGGTTTTGCAGGTAGAAGTATCACTCATGAAGGGCAAGGGTGCTCTGATGATGACTGGACAATTGGGCGATGTAATGAAGGAAAGTGCCCAAGCTGGCCTGTCCTACATTCGTAGCAGAGCTAAGGAATTAAATATTGATGCGGACTTTGCCCGTAAATATGACATACATATTCACGTACCTGCTGGAGCAACGCCAAAAGATGGTCCATCAGCTGGCATTACCCTCTGCACGGCCTTAGTGTCTGCCCTAATAGACAAAAGCACCAGCAGTCAACTGTGCATGACTGGTGAAATTACCCTACAAGGGCGAGTTTTACCAGTGGGTGGAATTAAGGAAAAAATATTGGCGGCCGTTGCTCGTGATATGCAACATGTTATTATACCAAAGCAAAACACAAAAGACCTTGAGGATGTACCCAAGAATTTATTAAACCGCATCCAAGTGCATGCAGTAAGCCATATTGATGAAGTACTACCCCTAGCATTTGATAAATAAAGCTGACTTAACAAATAAAATAAAAAAAGCCTCTGTTACTCTCGTAACAGAGGCTTTTAAATATTGCTTAAACCTACTGGGGAATAACCTTTTGTGAACAAAAGGTTCTTCCCCCAGACCCACTTTCCAAAAAACTTTAATGGTGGCAATATATTCACGTGATTCTACTTGTATGAA
>CAYJCI010000124.1:0-6302 GCA_964368595.1 uncultured Desulfovibrionaceae bacterium | reverse complement strand
AAATTGGTATTTGTGACTCACTGGTGGATGGGGGTGGCACCCCCCATCTACCTCATCAACAAATACTATTTTTACTTGTTAATATCGTAAGCTTGAACCCAAATAACTGCGTCTTGGGATAGTTCTTTGCCTTGATACTCTTTGTCTGGGCCAACACCAAGTGCTGCAAATCCCCACCAACCAGCTTTAGGCAAGCCGTAAGTGATGATGCCGTCTTGGTCAGCAATAAGAGTTTGAGTTACAAGAGAGCTAACAGGATAATCTACAGAAGATTTGTCAGCCAAAGCATTAGCTTTTAGGTCAGGAGCGTGGCCCATGTATTCAACTTCTACTTCAGCACCAGGAACTGGTTTGCCTTCAGAAAGTACTTGAGCTTTAAATACGTTACCTACCCATGTGCCATAAGGCTTAATTTGAGGTACGATTTCGCAAGGAAGACCTACAGGCTCATTCCAAATGGTTGGAACACCACCAACGTTAACAATAAGCTTGGTGATTTGTTGCATGAAAATGCCTTCTTCTTTTTCAAAGTAGTAGCCAGGAACCATTACGAAAGCATAGTCGCCCATGGAGCGAATTTCTTTTCTTGGAATAAGAGCAGAAAATGCAGGAGCTTGAGAGCCAGGGTTTTTCCACACGATTTCTTTAAGATATTTTTTCATATCTATTTTTGTAGGAGCATTTTCGCCACGCTTATACATTGCGTAGAATTCTTTAATGCCGCCCATGTCCATCATGTGACCGGCTTCAGCAGGGTGGGTGTAAACGATACGCATATCCATGTCCACAGCCTTTTCCATCTCCATTGGAGTTGGGGTGTACAACATCTGAAAGTGAGCTGAAGCTGGGGCAGCCATTGTTAGGGCAGCCAAAAGACCTAGAGAAGCTAATGTAAGTTTCTTCATGTTTTTCTCCGTTAAAAGGTTAAAATAATTTATTATGAAATGCTTCACCATGAAGCTTATTCAACAATTTTATCGCCAGGGACGTTAATGGTATGGCCTTCACCAGCATTTAATTCCATGGAATATACGCCTTCTGGCTTTTTAATGGTAATTTCGCTGTTTGCATCAAGAGCTAGCTCTTGAACTGTTTTGCCAGCTGCGTCTTTTACGTAAACTTTTACGCCAGATGCTGAAGATCCATCAGAAAAACCACCTTGGCACATGATGGTGCCATCGCCATTATCAAAGCAGTCGAAAATTGGACTGTGAGCCATTGCCATGGCAGGCACACCTAGCATCATAACTAATGCCATAATTAAAACACGTTTCATATCATCCTCCATTTATGTTGTTTGCAAAAATGCGTTTTGCTAATTTTACGGCGAAGCAAAGCTTTGCCTAGGTTGTTTCAATCTGTTTATTTTTGCCAAATTGTGAGGGCACAAGCCCAAGCACAACCACAATTGCTAGGCAGATGCCGTAGAAAGTCCACATAGCCTCCGTGCCTGATAAGGCAAGCATTTTACCACCACTAAAGACAAATGTTGCTACGATTAAACCAATAGTCATTTGGAATATTATGGAAAATATCATCCACTTTGTGGAGCCAGTTTGCCCGCGTACCATCATAGAAGCTGGTAAGCATGGTGGGTAAAGCGACATGAAGAGCATTAATGCTAGGGCGTGAAGCGGAGTAAAGCCATAAGCTTCAAAATTCTTACCAGGGGCGCTGCCTTCAAAGCCATATAGCGCGCCAAGAGTTGCGGCACTATTTTCTTTGGCAGCCAGTGCTGATAATAAGGCCACATTCATACGCCAATCAAATCCTGCACCAGCAGTAATAAACTCAATGGCTTTACCGGCAGCGCCTAGGTAGCTATTTTCAAAACGCTCTTGGCGTATTTCACGGCGAAGGGTCTTTCTCTGGCTATCTAATTTACGCAAAGCCCCAGCCATTTTTTTGCCATCTTTGCCTCTGCGTAGTACTATTGATGCATAGATGGGCGAGCTTTCTAAAGCTGCTTCATTGATTTTTTTGGCTTCATCTTGGCTTACGCCTTGCTTGCTTTTGCGCAAATCATCTTGATAGCGAATGAGTGGTAAAATATCATCCTTGGTGAATTTTCCAGCAAAAGCTGTTGCGCTGATGGCTTTCATGAATTCATCTTCAAGTTTTAACTGTGCATTGGCATAATGGGTTTTCCGTTCCGCATTAAGGTCTGGGAATGAAACAAGAGCAAATACTACAGCAGAAACAGCCACAACAATGGTCAAAATTCTTTTGATAAATGTCCAAATTCTTAAGAAAGTTTCTTGCAATACATTTCGGAAAATGGGCATGTGATATGATGGCAGTTCAATAATAAATGGAGCAGCAGGGCGAGAGCGTAATACTGTCCAGTTAAGAAGCTTTGCCACAATTAAGGCCATAAGTAGGGTGATTGTGCCCATAAAGAACATGGCACTGCCAGCCTCGGCCGCAAAAAAACCACTAACTAAGAGTAAATAAAGAGGTACTTTTGCAAGGCAGTTCATCATAGGGACAACTAAAATCGTGGTAAAGCGTGCACGCTCATCAGGTATGGCGCGAGTTGCCACAACTCCAGGAATGGCGCAACCACCAACATACACACCGCCAAGAATTAGCGGCAATGTGGATTGTCCGTGTAAGCCGTAGGAGCTGAAAATTCTATCAAGAATAAAGGCAATGCGGGCTAAATATCCACTGCCTTCCAATATGTACACAAAGGAAAACATAAGGAAAAATATAGGGATGTAGTTAAGCACAGCTGTTACACTTTTAACTACCCATTCTACCAATGAACGCAAAAGAGGATCTACTAAAAAACCTTGATATGGCAATATTGAGCTTGTAAAGCTTTCAAGCGATGCCCACAAGGGCCACACTTTTGCAGCTAAAATATTTCCATAGGTTACTGAAATATGATAAAAAGCAAATAGTACACCAAAAAGTACAATGGGTCCTAAGATACGGTGGCAAACTACAGAATCAACCTTTTCAGTAAAGGACGCTCCGCGCTTAACCTTGCTGTCTTGCTTAACTACAAGTTCGCACAAGCGACGCGCTTCACTGTGGCGAGTTGCCCCAATGTGGGCTACTGGCATGTTTGAAAGCTCGTTTTGTGCAGAGTTGGCAACTTGCAAGGTTATGGCATCAATATTTTTTGTTGCGTCATTACTAGCGCCAAGTGCTTGCTGCACTGCAGAATCTTCTTCTAATAATTTTATGGCAATCCAGCGCTTTGGATAGCTTAAATTTTCACTAACTTCTTGAGCTTTTTCTGTAAGCTCGCCAATGTATTTTTCAAGCGGGCCATAATCTAAACTGAAATCTTTAAGAGGGATGTCGTTTTGAAGGTGCTTTTCAAGTAATTCTAAGAGCATGGCTCTGCCATCAGTTTTAGCATTGGTGGCCTGCATTGGCACAACAGGAATGCCAAGCTCTTTGGATAATAAATCAACATCAATCTCTAAGCCGCGTCTTTTTGCCACATCCATCATGTTAAGCACTAGGATGACAGGCTTGCCCATTTCCAAAAGCTGTAAGGTGAAATACAGACCTTTATCTAAGGTTGAAGCATCAACTACAGCAAGTACCACACTTGGGTTTTCATTTAAAATAAAATCCCTTGCGGCCATTTCTTCTGGTGAATAGGAGGTAAAGGCATAGGTGCCTGGCAAATCTACTACCGAAACTTTTTTGCCGCCAATGTTGCAATAACCTGCAAGCTTTTCGACGGTAACGCCAGGGTAGTTTGCTACATATTGGCGTGCACCTGTGAGTAGGTTAAAAAGTGTAGATTTGCCACAATTTGGCTGCCCAGCAAGGGCAATGCTTTTATTAGGCATGGTGAGTGACCTCTACAAATTTAGCTTCTGATTTTCTTAAAGCAACGTGATAGTTGCCAATTTGTACTTGGATTGGGTCTGCAAGTGGAGCGGTGCGTATGAATTTAATTTTTGTGCCTGGGCAAATGCCTAAGTCATACAGGCGTTGGCGCAAAGAACCGGTAATAGATATGTTAGTCACCAGTAATTCTGTAGATTTCTTTATGTCGTTTAAAGTCATGCTCGCTCCTTTGCGGTGTTACTATTTACTTAAAAGTTCTTGTAAGCGTCAGGAAAAAGATATTTACAGTTTATGAAAATGAATGTCAATATCAAATCCTTGAAAAAGGAGGAAGTTTTTTTAATGTATAAAGGTTTTGTTTTATATTTTAGAATGATTGCGAGTATTGAGTGAGTGGATTTAAAGTTGTTTATTTGATAATGATTATTGATTTTAAAACTAATGCCCTGTTTCGAGCAGGAGTGCTTTGACTCTACTCAAAACAGGGCTTTTTGCTGTTTATTTATTAATACAATTTTAAAATATCTTATTTTAAGGTGCTGCACTTTTTCTGCAGCAGCTACTTAGGGAAGCTGCTCTAAAAATTATGCTTAATTTGCTGAAATAAAAAAACGTGCTTTCGCACGTTTTTTTATTTTTAACAGTATAAGCCTAAAAGCGAGGAGGCTGTGGGCCGCCAGAGTAAAAAGATCTATTGGGGGCAGAGCCACCAGTTATTGAGTCTAACGATTCTTCATCAAGCTTATTTTTTTCATTTTCAGTCTTGGTAGCGTCGTTTACTGCTTGGCCTTGCTCTGTTTGTTTAGTAATGTTGCTTTCATTATTAATATTGTTTTTCATGTTATTTCTAATTGTTATGTATTAAAATTTTGGAAGCTGGTAGCCACTCATAAATGATTGCTTAGGTGCAGCGCCACCTACCACATGGTCTAAGTCTGACTGACTGAGTTCATTTTTTACTGTGTTAAGCTTAGGGTTAGCGTTTTCTACCACATCATTTTGCTTTGTGGTTTTGGTAGTGTCGGCAACGTTTTTTTCTGTGCTGTTGATCATTGTAAATTCCTCATTTAGTTGAATTGAATGTGTCTGCATAGTTGGTAATGCGAGCAGACTGTAGTCTTGTTTCCTCAATCATTGGTATTTTTTTGCTTTTTGTCAATGATAAAATCAATGTCAAATAACTATATTCTTTCATTGCAGGTGGTTAAATTTTGTATTTTGTTAAGAACAGTTTGCTCTGATTGATTTGCATAGCAATATTTACAAAAGTGCAGGCATGAATTGTAGCTGCCTATGTCTTTACTAGGGGCACAGCCGCATGACGACCTTTGCCCACTATCTTTTATATTATTTTTCATGGGTAGCATGGTAAGTTGCTTTGCATTGTATGCATCACCACATAGCTTCAACATGTCTATGTCATTGGGGCAAAGGCGCAAGAGCAAGTCTTGGTCAATGCATTTATTATGTGTTATGCCAAGCTTATCCAAGTTGAGTTGCTCTGCGCAAGTTGCCATTTTGATTGGATGAGTAAGCTCATTATTAATTTGCACCATGCTGTGAGCTAGTAAGAGCATTTCATCAATGCTAGGGGCGCGATAGGAAGGGTTTGCTTTTTTTAAATGTGTTTGTGTTTTTTTATACCAATCAACAAAGCTAAAAACACATTTTTCAGTGAATGGGGAGATGGTTTTTGCTATGTTTTCAAAACGTTTTAATGTTTTTTCAATTGTTAAACTATCACTAAGGATGATGGGGTCAAAACGCCATAATACTCGATGTTTACCAATTTTCTCTGATAATTCTTGAAAAGTTTCTAATCGTTTTTGTAAGCTTGGTAGCTTTGGTTCTAGGCCTTCATGCTCATAATCGTTGATGGTGTATTGGAAATAATACTTATATCCAAGCTCATCAAGTTTTTCTAGATATGGCATAAGTGCTGCGGGGTGCTTTGTCCAAAATACTAAAACCTTACATTTTGCAAATGAAACATACTGTTGCTGTTTACTATTAAAGGCGTTTTGCCAAAGGCAATATCCAGCCTCAATACGATTCATAAACCACTGCGCATGAAATGCAGGAATATCCGTTGCGCGGCTTGCGGATATTACAATAGGGGCTATGCCGCTTTTTATACCATGAGCGGTGCTTATCTCAATTTTAGGCCACTTCATCTTTGTTCCAACTTTATAAGTAGTTTATTTTATGCGCTGTTACGGTTGATTTTTATTTTAGTGAGTTAACTCAAGTTTTATTAAGCATGCATTTTGAAAGATTGTGGATATGAGTTAAATTGGTGAAATCATAGTTTGCTTAAATTCATATATTTTATGAATTTGTCATGTTTTTTGCCGTCGTTCAAGTAAGGCATGCATGATAAATTATTTATAAAAAAAGAGCTTAAGTTTTCACTTAAGCTCTTGATTTTTTGATGGCGGAGCGGAAGGGACTCGAACCCTCGGCCTCCGGCGTGACAGGCCGGCGTT
>CAYJCI010000123.1:0-6334 GCA_964368595.1 uncultured Desulfovibrionaceae bacterium | reverse complement strand
CACAATTTAATCTTTGCCTAAAAATTAATGCAAATAAAAACCGTACTTAAAAATTATGTTAATCCTGCTGAAATGCAAGGCACATTAGAGCAAAAAACATTTGTTTTTTTATTCATCCTCACTTTTACGCAAATTGTTGCCTTTCAAACTTGGCAAACTCTATATACAAATTATATTGTAGAAGTTTTGCAGCTAAATGGTGCAGAAAATGGCATAATTCAATCTTTGCGTGAGTTCCCTGGCTTACTTGCCATTACTGTAATCTTTTTTCTGCGCTATGTTAATGAAGAAAACTTAGGCGTTTTTTCCGTATTTATGCTGGGCCTTGGGGTGGCAATGACGGGATTTTTCCCAAGTTTTCATGGTATGCTTTTTACGACTTTTTGCATGTCCATTGGATTTCATTATTTTGAAACCATAAATCAATCAATTACCTTGCAGGCCTTTAATCAAAAAGTTTCACCCATTGTTTTTGGACGTTTAAGAAGCATTTCAGCATTGGGTAATATTTTTGTGGCCTTGCTTATTTTGTTTTTTGCGTCATTTTTTAGCTATTTACAAATGTATTTGTGCACAGGCGTCGTAGCCATGATTGGTGCAATTTGGGCGTATTTTAAAAAGCCAGATTTAAGCCTACTCCCAGCGCAAAGGAAGAATTTAGTTTTTAAAAAGAAATATTGGCTATTTTATTTTCTAACTTTTTTATCTGGCGGGCGCAGGCAGATTTTCACCATTTTTTCCTTATTTCTGCTTGTGGAAAAATTTAATTATTCCGTGACAATGGTTACAATGCTCTTTTTAATAAACAACACAGTAAATTGGCTCTTAAACCCACTTATTGGTAAATTAATCAATAAATATGGCGAGCAAAAATTACTAACTTTTCAATTTTTACCAGCCATTGGGATTTTTCTTGGTTATGCATTTATAGACGTGGGTTATATTGTGGCGTTTTTATATATACTTGACCAGTTTACTTTTAATTTTAATATTGCTGAAAAAACGTTTTTCCAAAAAATGGGTGAAAATGCTGACATAGCTCCAAGCATGGCGGTGTCATTTACAATTAACCATATTTCGGCAGTTATCATCCCCGTAATTGGTGGTAGTTTGTGGCTTTTGGATTATAAATTACCGTTTATTTTAGGTGCATTACTCGCATGTGCTTCATTATACCTTGTGCAGTTTATTGATAGGGAAATTGCCAAGAATAAAATTGGCTAGGCATATATAAATTTAGCTTATCAAAAATTTGACAAAAATAGCCAATTTATGGCATATCTCGCTCTTGCCTTAGTACATGATAGTGAAAACTACGCTACTAACAGTATTTTTATATATTCTAATTTAGCTGGTTTTTTGTTTCATGGGGCGTTACTTTTAAGTAACAATGATTTTTGGTGTTTTGCTAATTTAATTTATAAATTAGCGTGATTACACGAAATAAATTTTTGTGTAGCATTAGTTCACCCTTTGGGGAAAACATTTTAAACGGAGTTTGAACGATGAACAAAGGCAAATCTTTGTTGTTGGCTGGCTTGGCTGTTGCTTTATTAGCTACTCCAGCTTTTGCTGCTGAAGAAATTAAACTTGGTGTACCTGGTGCACACTCTGGCGACCTTGCTTCTTATGGTCTACCTACTTGGAATGCAGCTGAAATTCTTGCTGAAGAGTACAACGCCAAGGGCGGCATCAATGGTAAAAAAGTTGTTGTTGTAGCTCAAGACGACCAATGTAAGCCTGAAATGGCAACTAACGCTGCTACCAAGCTTGTTTCTGACGAAGTTGACATTATTGTTGGGCATATCTGCTCTGGTGCAACCAAGGCTGCTTTGCCTATTTACACCAATGCTAAGCTAGTTGCTGTTTCTCCTTCTGCTACTACTCCTGGTCTTACCACCAGCGGTGAAAACCCATACTTCTTCCGCACAATTGCTAATGACAATGTGCAAGCTCGTCTTTCTTCTGCCTTTATTGTTGATAAGCTAAATGCTAAGAAAGTTGCCATCATTCACGACAATGGTGAGTATGGTAAAGGCTTTGCAGACACCAATAAAGAACTTTTAGAAAAAGCTGGCAAAGTTGAAATCGTACTTTTTGAAGCTGTAAACCCAGACGCTGTGGATTATAGTGCAACTGTACGTAAACTTCGTCGTGAAAAAGCCGACGTGCTTATCTTTGGTGGTTATCACCCAACAGCTTCAAAGTTAGTACAACAAATGGCTCGTGATAACGTGCGCATTCCTTTTGTTGCTCCTGACGGTGTTAAAGATGATACCTTTATTAAGATGGCTGGCCAAGATGCTGAAGGCGTATATGCTTCAACCTCTAGTGATACTAGTGGCTTAAAAGTTTACCAAGAAGCTCGCGAAAAGCACTTGAAAAAGTACAACGCTGAGCCTGGTGCATTCTTCTACAATGCTTATGCTGCTGCTCAAGTATTGCTAAACGCTGTTGAAGTAGCTAAAAGCACTGATTCTGATAAGATCATGGAAGTTTTACGCACCCAACGTCTTGATACCCCAGCTGGTAACATTATGTTTGGTAAAGATGGCGACCCACTAGGTGTTGGCCTTTCCATGTTCCAAGTACAAAATGGTAAATATGTAGAAACTGACTACAAAATCACCATTGACTAATATAATTTGTGCGAGGTCACCCAAGGGTGGCCTCGCCTTATTCTCTGAATTTGCCTTAAGTTATTTTGGCGCGGCGATAATTGGATAATACATGGACATACAATATTTTATTGAGCTTTTCTTTGGTGGGCTGACTCGCGGGAGCATTTATGCTCTCATTGCCTTAGGTTACACCTTGGTATACGGTATCATTGAACTTATCAATTTTGCTCATGGTGAAATTTATATGATAGGGGCCTTTACGGCTTTTGTGGTTGCTAGTGTACTTGGGGTTATGGGCTTTCCTGCTCTTGCTATACTGATTATTGCAGCTTTTGCAGCTGTAGTTTGGTGTGCGGCCTATGGCTTTACAATGGAAAAAGTGGCTTACAAGCCTTTGCGCGGTGCGCCTAGACTTTCTCCATTAATTTCAGCCATTGGTATGTCAATATTTTTGCAAAATTATGTTATCCTTGCGCAAACTTCAGACTTTGTGGCCTTTCCAAGGCTTCTACCAAATTTCGAATTTCTATACGAATTAGGAGTCATGGGCTCTAGTGACTTTATGATTTTAGTTACAAGTACCATTGCTATGGTAGCCCTTACTTTATTTATTCGTTACACCAAGATGGGCAAGGCCATGCGCGCCACTGCCCAAAATCGCAAAATGGCACTGCTTCTTGGTATTGATGCTGATCGCATTATCTCACTTACATTTATTATTGGTTCATCCCTTGCAGCTATTGGCGGCGTGCTTATTGCTTCGCATATGGGGCAGGTGAACTTTGCCATTGGCTTCTTAGCTGGCATTAAGGCATTTACTGCCGCAGTTCTTGGCGGCATTGGCTCAATCCCTGGTGCTATGATTGGTGGAATTGTGCTTGGCCTTTGCGAAAGCTACACCACAGGCTATTTTTCTGGCAACTATGAAGATATGATTGCCTTTGCTATACTTATCCTTATCCTTATTTTCCGCCCTGATGGAATCTTGGGTAAAGCCAAGGTACAGAAGGTGTAGTTATGAAGGTAGCAGTAAAAGCATTCATAGTTTCCATATGGTTTATGGTTTTAACCTTCCCGCTCATGGGGGTGAAGGTCAACGCCATTGAAAAAATCATTATTTGGCGATTTGAACAAGTTGCCCTCTTGGGGCTTGCCATATTTGTATTGGCTATGCTTTGGCATTATTGCTTCCAGCGCAAAGCTCAAGGCGAGGCCATGATACCCCTGCCTGAAGCTTTAACCTCAGCCACACAAAGCTTAATTAATAACGCCATGTTTAAACGTGGCTTACCCTTGGTAATTCTGGCAGGGCTTTTGGTAATGCCAGTAGTTAGCTCCATGTATCAAACCAATATTATGATCTCCGCATTGCTTTATGTGATGCTTGCCTTGGGTCTAAATATTGTTGTTGGTATTGCTGGGCAATTGGTGCTTGGTTATGTGGCATTTTATGGTGTTGGTGCATACACTTATGCTTTGTTAAATCAGTATTTTTCTTTAGGCTTTTGGGTGTGTTTGCCACTTGGCGGCATTGTAGCTGTGATATTTGGCCTTGCTTTGGGCTTTCCTGTGCTGCGCCTACGTGGAGACTACTTAGCAATTGTAACTCTAGGTTTTGGCGAAATTGTCCGCCTAGTATTACAAAACTGGGCCGATGTTACAGGCGGACCGCGCGGTATTTCCAATATACCACCTCCTAGTTTCTTTGGCATGAAGTTAGACCTTGCTGCAAATAGTGTATATATTTATTATTTAATCCTTGCAGCTGTGCTTGTTACTATTCTAATTATTTCTCGCATTAAAAATTCACGAGTGGGCCTTGCCTTGCAAGCCTTGCGTGAAGATGAAATAGCGGCAGAGGCCATGGGCATTGATATTACCAAGGTTAAACTTTCTGCCTTTGCTCTTGGTTCATGTTGGGCAGGTTTTGCAGGTGTTATCTTTGCCGCAAAAACTTCCTTCATTAACCCCGCAAGTTTTAGTTTTATGGAATCGGCCATGATTTTATCCATGGTGGTTCTTGGTGGCATGGGCTCCATTTCTGGGGTTATTATTGCTGCCATGATTTTGATTTTAGTGCCTGAATATTTACGTGCTTTCTCAGAATATCGCATGTTGATTTTCGGTGCGGTGATGGTACTTATGATGATATTCAAACCACAAGGCCTTGTGACTGGTGAACGCCGTCGTTACAAAGTCCCTCAAGATAGTACGAAAGAGAGTGCAGCATGAAACCAGTACTGCAAGTAAATTCACTTTCACGTAACTTTGGCGGATTGCGAGCATTAAATGAAGTTGATTTAACCGTAAACGCTGGTGAAATTGTAGCATTAATTGGCCCAAATGGCGCTGGTAAAACAACGTTTTTTAACTGTATTACAGGTATTTATGAGCCATCAGAGGGTGATGTATATCTTTACACTCCAAATGGTGACGAGCACCACTTAAATGGCAACAAGCCTCACCACATTACCACGCTTGGCATGGCTAGAACATTTCAAAATATTCGCCTTTTTTCTGAAATGAGCGTGCTTGAAAACGTTATGATAGGCCGCCATTGCAGGACAAAGGCTGGCATTCTTGGTGCTATTATGCGTGATGCTGGCACTCGTAAAGAAGAAAATGATGTCATAGAATACAGCTATGAACTCTTACGCAGCCTAAACTTGCATACCCAATACGATGAAAAGGCCAAAAACCTTTCATATGGCGCACAACGTCGCCTTGAAATCGCAAGAGCCATGGCAACAGAGCCTCACATACTTTTACTTGATGAACCTGCCGCTGGCATGAACCCTAATGAAACTCAAGAATTAGAAACTCTTGTGCGTGATATTAGAGATAGATTTAAGCTTTCAATACTACTTATTGAGCATGATATGTCCATAGTTATGTCCATGTCAGACCGCATTTATGTTATGGAATATGGCTCACGCATTGCCACAGGCACACCTGAAGAAGTGCGTACTAACCCACGGGTTATTAAAGCCTATCTTGGTGAGGGCGACTATGCTTAAACTTAAAAATGTACAGACCTTTTATGGTAATATTCAAGCCCTGCGTGATGTAAACCTTACCATTAATGCAGGCGAAATTGTTACACTTATTGGTGCAAATGGCGCTGGTAAAAGCACCACATTAATGACCATTTGTGGGGTAAATCCCTTGCGTAGTGGTGAGGTGATTTTTGAAGGCGACCCTCTACACACATTAAGGCCGCATGAAATTGTGCGCCTTGGCATAAGCCAAGTGCCAGAAGGGCGACTAATTTTTCCTGATTTAACAGTTCAAGAAAATATAGATCTAGGTGCTTTTTTGCGTAATGATAAAGACGAAATTAAGCGCGATCAAGAATATGTGTATAGCTTATTCCCAATCTTGGCTGAGCGTCGCCGCCAAGCTGGCGGCACACTTTCTGGTGGGGAGCAGCAAATGCTTGCCATCTCTCGTGCTCTTATGGCTCGCCCAAGGTTACTCTTGCTTGATGAACCTTCACTAGGATTAGCGCCAATTATTATTAGACAAATATTTGGTATTATTGAAAAGGTTAACTCTAACGGCACTACAGTATTCCTTGTTGAGCAAAATGCAAACCAAGCTCTACGCATAGCCCACCGTGGCTATGTTATGGAAAATGGCCGCATCGTTATGGAAGACACAGCCGAGGCCTTACTATCTAGCCCAGAGGTTAGGGAAGCTTACCTCGGCATGTA
>CAYJCI010000122.1:0-6339 GCA_964368595.1 uncultured Desulfovibrionaceae bacterium | reverse complement strand
TTACCCCAAAGCTTGCCAGAGCCAATGGCAATTTGAGATTGTATAATATGATAGCCAGAACCACGAGGGTCATTGCTGGGGTCAATAAATGTAAGTACCCGCTGGCGTTGATAATCTTGCATGCCAACAAACCACATAAAGGCTACTATAAGTGGCGTAATTACAAGGCAAGTCTTAAAAACTTTAGCCTTAACGCCATGAAATAACACCATTCCTGCTAAGAGCAGCAATACATTTAAAGTGGTGCCAAGGTCAGGCTGCATGATGATAAAACCACCAGGCACAAGGCCAATTAAAAGCACCTTTAGAAAATCAGTCCAGCCAAGAGTCTCCCCACTTTTGGAAAGAAAGCGCGCAGCCATAATTAATACTGCAAGCTTTGCTATTTCACTTGGTTGTATGTTCATAAAGCCAAGTGAAAGCCAGCGCTGAGCGCCATAAACAGTCTTACCAATTATCGGCACAAGGGCCAGCAAGGTTAGTGTACACAAAAATAGTGGCCAAGCCAAGTTGCGTAATTGACGATAATCAAATGTCATGGCAATGAGCATGGCAACAAGCCCCATGCCGCCCCATATTAATTGGCGTTGATAAAATGATGCAACGGCAACACCTTCCTCAAAGCGAATGCCACTGGCAGAATATAAATTACCCACACCAACAATAAATAATGCGGTGATGCAGGCCATAAGTTCCCAGTTTATATATGAAAAAAGTCTACGATCAAGGTGTAGCATTGGCTACCTCCAAATCTTTTTTCACTTCTTCAATTTTTATTTCTTCGCCAAAAAGAGCATCATAAACTTTTTTTGCCACTGGCCCTGCCACGGAACTACCGCTGCCGCCATGCTCAACCATAACAACAACTACATACCTTTTAGCATCCTTTGCGCCCCAAGTGGCAATCCATGCGTGATCTCGCTGCTTGTATTCAAGCTCTTCGTTTTTAACCCGCTCATCACCCTTCATTTTAATCTTAACTACCTGAGCAGTGCCGGTTTTGGCGCCCATGTCAGCATCATCTCTGAATATGGATTTAGCTGTACCAAGCTCGGCAGTTTTGCGCATGCTCTCAACTATAAATTCACGCACATTAGCCGAGGCAGGCAGTGCGCCTCGTACAGTTCTTGGCTCAGTTTCTAAAATTTGTGGTTTTAATATGTCACCACCATTTAAAAGAGCAGAAACATAGGTAGCCACTTGCAAAGGGGTAACCAAGGTAAAGCCTTGCCCTATGGAAATATTAAGTGTTTCACCTCTAACCCAAGGTTGATTGAATCGGCGCTTTTTCCATTCTCTGGAAGGAACGATACCGCCTTTTTCATGGGGTAGAATAATGCCTGTTGTATCACCGAATCCACTTTTTTTGGCGTAGGCTTCAATTTTATCAATGCCAACTTTTTCACCATAGTGGTAAAAGTATATATCGCACGAATGCATGAGGGCTTCGGCCATATTTTGGTTGCCATGCCCGCCCTTTTTCCAGCATCTAAACGTTTGATTACCAAGCTTAGTTTCGCCAGAGCAAAAGACTTTGTCCTTAGGGTTAATGCCTTCTTCTAAAAAAAGGCCAGCCATGAGTAATTTCCAAACAGATGCAGGGGGATACATGCTTTGAATAACGCGGTTTTGTAAAGGAAAGCGCTGATTTGTACGCAAGGCATCCCAATCTTTATGGGATATGCCATTAGTAAATAAATTATTATCATAGGCTGGCGCTGTAACTAATGCCACTAGCTTGCCTGTGTCTGGTTCCATAACAATAATACTGCCGGTCTGGCCTTCTAATGCGTTCCAAGCGGCAATTTGTATTGATGTATCAAGGGTAAGTTTTGCTTGCTGGCCTCCACGTGGTGATTGCACCATTTGCTTACTTAAAGAGCGCCCAAGCACATCAACTTCTAACTGATATAGCCCTTTTTCACCGCGCAGGTTATTTTCAAGCACAAGCTCAAGGCCCTGCTTACCCACAAGGTCACCCATGTTCAGGGCGGTATCGTCTTTTAATTCTTTCTCATTAGCTTCGGCCACGTAGCCAAGTATGTGGGCATAGATTTCGCCTTTAGGATAGGTGCGCCTTGCACGCGCCACAATCTCAAGCCCTGGCCAATATAAAAGTTGGGCTTCAATTTTTGCAACTAAGGCAATATCAAGGTCTGTAGCAAGTAGCACTGGCTCAAATGATTGAGCTTTGCGACGGTCTTTAATGTATTTATCAACAAGCTCTTTGTGGTTAATGCCAGTCCATGAGCTAACTTGAGCAAGAGTTGCAGGAATATCTGGGCAGTCCTCGCGCACAATGGTTAAGCCATAGGTAAGCACATTATCGGCTAGGATATCACCCTTTTTATCAGTAATCAGGCCGCGTAGGGCGATGATGCGTTCTTCACGTAATCTATTTTCTTGGGCTCTTTTGGAAAATTCGTTGCCCTTGTGAACTTGTAAATACCAAAATCTAACCACAAATACGAAGAAAAATATGGCAATAAGTACTTGTAAAAAAATAGTACCAGCCCTTGGTGGGTGATATTCCTCAGCCTCAGCATGGACATTTAACCAGCTGCGGAATTTCCCTTTTTTTTCTGATGTGGAGTTAAGGTTTTTCTGCATTTACATTTATCCATTTACGGCTAATGTTTGCAAGCACCCAAGCAATGGGTATGAATACAGCTTGTATGGAATTTTCATATATTAGCTGATTCATGTTAACCTCTAAATCTTGCAAAGGTGCAAGTAGATATACCAATAAAAAATGTGCTACGCCAAGGCAAGTTGATAGGAGCAATACAAAAAGCGTATTTTGCACTTCAAAAAGCCAACGCCCTATGAAAAACAGCATGATGACTAATGAATACCAAAGTATTGCACCACCAAATTCACGAGAGCCAATGCCCTCTTGTATCAGTATAAGCATTGGTAATACAAAAAATAAATCCTTGTATCTTTCTTCCTGTAGTGTGATGATTAAGCCAATCATCAAAGCATCAAGAGTTGGTAGCTCAGCTTGTAAAACAATTCCCACAGGAAGGAAGAAAAACCACCATATGCAAAGACGTATGTTCATCATTGCACCTGTGTAGAATTTTTTTGCATAAGTTCGTTTTGTTCTTCGGTGGGCGGGCCAATATAGTCAGCCTCAGGCAGGCTTGGTAAAGGATCAAGGCCCGTGGGCTCAAGTAGCAATACTTCTTCTAAAAGTTCAGCATCAACCAAGGCTTTGGCAAGCACCGTCATAAACTGTGAATAGTCCGATAAAACAACGCTTTCAATGCGTGCTACAGGAAGACCCTTGGGGTAAATTCCATCAAGGCCAGAGGTAACAAGTAGCTCGCCTTCCTTGACTTGTGCATTGCGGCCCACAAAGCGCATTTCTAATAATTGTCTACCGCCTCGGCCTGTGAGTATGCCAGCAGTACGACTTTCTTGGCTAAGAACGGCAATGCGGCTACCCGGGTCAGAAATAAGCAGGGCAGTGGAGGTATGGGCGGATGCTCTAAGTACACGGCCCACAAGGCCAAGGTTGGTCATAATAGGAGTGCTTGGTGCAGCACCTGTGGCATAACCTCGGCTAAGGATTACAGTTTCAAGTGCGGAGTTTGGGCCCATGCGTCCAGCAAGGACGCGCGCGCCGATGGGGTGCCAGCTTCGATCAGCTGGTAATGAGAGCAGGGTGCGCAAGCGCTCAACTTCTGCTTTATGCTCACCAGCCGCAATGAGCATGGCTTGCATGGATAAAATATCAGCTTTTAGGCGCTCATTTTCTTCTCTAACGCCCACAAGGTCAATGTAGCGCTCCCAGTAATACATAATGCCCGAGTGCACATTGAGCATGGGCTTTAAGACACTACCCACAAGCTCAAGGCCCACATTGGTGGCAAGTTTATCTAATACTCCCGTGCGCTGGTTCCATGTATACATGCCCAGAAAAAGGAATAGAGAGATAACAGCTAGTATGATTATGCGTCTTGTGATCACGGATATTTTTTAGCTTGGGTTTTCTGGGGGAAACCTTTCCTCAGAAAAGGCTCTCCCCCAGACCCCCCTTCCAAAAAATTAAAGCCTTAACAAAATTTTTTAACTGATGGAGTCACCCACAGATAGCAGGTAAGTCCGAAAATGCTTAATAAAGCAAGAGTAATGGAAGGTTCAAAAAGTGCCAGACACGAGAAAGATAAGATATTTGTGAGGGGAGTGGGGTTCTTCCCCCCATGACCCAAACAAATATTTTATCTGACGAAGCAGATGGTGCTTTTTCAACCTTCTACTAATTTACGCAAACTTCTTTGAGAATGTTGAGGCTATCTAGCGCTTTGCCTGTTCCCATAACAACGGTGGATAGCGGATCTTCCACAACGGTAATGGGTAGGGAGGTTTCTTCACGTAGAAGTTGGTCAAGCCCTTTAAGTAGTGCCCCACCACCTGTAAGAACAATACCTCTGTCCACAATATCAGCGGCAAGCTCAGGTGGAGTTTGCTCAAGCGCCATACGCACAGCTTGTACAATACCATCCACTTGTTCGGATATGGCTTTGCGGATTTCTTCAGAAGTAATAATAATATTTTGAGGTATACCTGTTACAAGGTCACGCCCTTTAACTTCAATTTGCTGCTCAGGATCCATAGGGTAGGCTGAAGCAATTTTGATTTTAATTTCTTCGGCTGATGATTCACCAATTAGCATGCTGTATTTGCGTTTAACGTGGGTCATGATGGACTCATCCATTTTGTCCCCACCAACACGTACAGAACGTGAATACACAACACCAGAAAGTGAAATAACAGCAACTTCAGTGGTGCCGCCACCAATATCAACAACCACGTTGGATGTTGGCTCATGAATTGGTAAATTTGCGCCAATGGCTGCTGCCATGGGTTCTTCAATAAGATAAACTTCACGAGCACCAGCAGATTGAGCAGATTCTTTAACTGCACGTTTTTCCACTTGGGTAATGCCTGTTGGCACACAAATCATAATGCGAGGGCGAACCAAGTGACGAGAGTTGTGCACCTTGGTAATGAAGTGGCGAAGCATGGCTTCAGTCACGTCAAAGTCTGCAATAACCCCGTCTTTCATTGGGCGTATGGCAGATATATTGCCAGGGGTACGACCAAGCATGCGCTTAGCATCCTGACCCACAGCAAGTACTACATTGTTGCCACGATTATCTTTTTTAACTGCTACAACGGAAGGTTCGCGTAAAACAATGCCTTGCCCTTTGACGTACACGCAAGTGTTGGCTGTGCCAAGGTCAATGGCAAGGTCATTGGAAAAAATCCCCAGTATGGTATCTAGAATCTTAGCCATGTGTTTAAAATCGCCTTATTGAATAATGTTAACTATATATAAATGGTTTATATGTAAAATTATGAAGCCATAGCGGACTTCTCCCTATATTCTGCCTAAAATGAACATAAAGTCAATAACTATCTTGCAAAGTTCAAAAAATTTGCCTAAAAATAAAATCCTATACGAAAGCAAAAAATCCCTGTAAAGGTTTATTTAATGATACTTTGGCACACATTAGCAACATATTTTCGCCGCAAGTTTGGAAAGCGAGTGCAAAAAATTCCACTGGATGCAGGAGCCTCCTGCCCCAATAGGGATGGTATGCTTTCGCGTGCTGGTTGTATTTTTTGTAATGCTCAAGGTGCTGGTTCTGGCTTATTGCAACAAGGCATGAGTATTGAGCAACAATGGCAGCATTGGCAAAATAAATATACTAATACTGACGCGGATAGGGATTTTTTAGCATATTTTCAATCATTTTCCAATACTTATGGCGAAGCTTCGCGTCTGCAATCCTTGGTGCAAAGTGTGTACAATTTGCCAAATTCAGTGGGCCTTGCCATTGGCACAAGGCCAGATTGTGTGGATGAGCAAAAACTGGACATTTTGGCAAATAGCGGCATTGCGGAATTGTGGATAGAATTTGGCCTGCAAAGCTGCCATGATAGAAGCCTTACTACCATTAATCGTCAACATAGTGCGGAAGTTTCCG
The DNA here is from genome assembly GCA_964368595.1 of uncultured Desulfovibrionaceae bacterium. GTDB lineage: Bacteria > Desulfobacterota > Desulfovibrionia > Desulfovibrionales > Desulfovibrionaceae > CAYJAD01. The sequence goes on along the minus strand of CAYJCI010000122.1, from coordinate 340 downwards.
CAAAGGCTGTGCAGATGGCGCATGAACGAGGTTTAAAAGTTTGTGCGCACTTAATGGCAGGCCTACCAGATGAAAGTGCCGATGATTTTATGGAGTCAGTAAAATGGGCTGTATCCTTGCCCATAAGTGGGCTGAAATTGCATAGTCTGTATGTTTGCAAAAATAGCACCTTGGAACATTGGTATAATGAAGGTCGCTATAAGCCGCTAAGTATGCAAAATTATATTGATATGCTAGCTCGTGCTTTGCCAATTATTCCCACTCATATTGTTATGCATCGCTTAACTGGTGACCCTGCCCCAGATGAATGCATTGCCCCCACATGGACAGAACATAAGCG
>CAYJCI010000121.1:0-6430 GCA_964368595.1 uncultured Desulfovibrionaceae bacterium | reverse complement strand
GTGTCACCCTGACTAACGAGAGCAATAATAATACCAACAACAATAATCACACCAATAAAATTTCTAAACATCAGTAAACCTTTGTTCGTAAAATTAAAATATCCAAATAATTTTATAGTTAAAAATTTTTTTTGTCTACTTATTATTATATTTTTAATTATTTTAATGTTTTAACATTTTTTTATTGATTAAATTATTTAATATATTAAAATCATTTAATAATTAAAAAATATATACATTGCGATTTGTTAAAAGCAAAAAGTCATATTTTAAAAATTTTAATCTTTTTTTTATAATATTTTTAAATAGATATATAAAATTATTCTCTACTTGTTTCCTCATGCTTTTTCTGCTATAATTTTTTATTGGGTTATAATTTTGGTTTTAATAGTTTTTTGTTAAACTTTTTAGAAAAAGCATTTATTTTGAAGTATTTAATTCAAGAAAATTTACAAGAAAATTATTCAGTACATGATTTTAACAAATGGTTCAAACCACTTGATTTGTACTATGATGAGAAGGATACTAAATTAACTGTTTATTTTCCTCATAGTTTTTTTGAGCCTTGGTTTGTAGAGCAAGGTAAAAAACTTTTTGAACAAGCAGTACAAAAAGTTAGCATGCAAAAATTTGGTTTTGTGCCTTCAATTGAATACTCCATAAACAGTCCTGCTCCTAAAAAACCACAAAACTTATATACTTCATTTTTACAAAATAATAAAAAAATTAATATAAATAAGACCTTTGCAAATTTTTTCTATAACAAAAAAAATGAATTTGTTTTAGAAACAGCTAAAGAAATTTCAAAAAAAACTTCCATACCAAAATATAATCCTTTTATCATGTATGGAAAAAGTAGTACTGGCAAAACCCATATATTAAACGCCATGCACGAAAATTTATCTATTTCTCATACTGATATTTTTATGGGTAGTATTGAGGAGTTGGATAAAAATATTTCCTCTTTGAGTATTGAAAGTTTTGTTGCTAAATTTTCCGTTTTTATTATTGATAATCTGCAATATATGAATATAAGTGATGAATTTCAGCAAAAATTTGTTCAATTTATTGATTTTTGTACTATTGAAAATAAGCAAATAATTTTGGCTTCGTCCATATATTTTACTGCTAATAAAAATTATAAAGAATACTTAAAATCCCGTTTAAATATGGGCCTTACAGTAAAATTATCAAATGCAGATATAGATGTAAGAATGCGTTTTGCTGTGTTTTTTTGTAATGAGCAAAATATTAAAATTTCAAAAAATCAACTGCTTGCCATTACTCAACGATGTAGAAATATATCATTATTAAAAGGTGTTTTATTAAAAATTAAAGCTTTTTTAGATGTTTCGCTCAAAGATATAAGTGATTCTGACATTAAAAATATATTTTCATCCCTTGGTGAGGAAAAAAGATCTATCTCACCGCAGGATATAATAAATATTACAGCAAAATATTTTGATATAGATAAAAAGCTAATATTAAAAGATGTTAGGCAACCACATATTGTAAAAGCAAGGCAAATGTCCATGCATCTTTGTAGAGATTTATTGGGTTTATCTTATCCAAGTATTGGTAAAATTTTTGGCGGAAAGGACCATAGCACAGTTATGTATTCTATTAAAAAAATTAATCTTTTAATAGTTAAGAACAAAGATATGCAAAATGCAGTCACAAAGATAAAGCAAAAATGTGGTTCAATTTAATTTATCAAATAAATTAAATATTAATAAAAAATTTTGCTAATAAATTAACTAAAAAAGATGGTTATAATAGTTTTTGAGTTAATTTGGATAAATTGTGTCACCATTGTTTCTCAGTTGTTACAACAAGAAGCAATTTTAAATATATATTTTTTGAATAGATAAGGTACATAGTAACATAGCAACCCTTCTACTCTTACCATAGGATTATTTATGAAAATTACTTTAGTAAAAGAGCAAATCATCGAAGGCCTACAAAAAGCAGCCAACATTTTACCCATGCGTACAGGAGCAGCTTATTTACGCTCCATATGGTTAAAGGCAGAACTTGACCATGTGTCCATTATGGCCACTGATGCAAATATTGAATTTTGTGGTCGTTATAAAGCCCAAGTAGATGAAGGTGGTTTAGTTGGTGTTCAAGGTAAAGCTTTTGTTGACCTTCTTCGTCAATTACCAGAAGGAAATATACAATTACAACTTGATGCAGAATCTAGTACTTTATTAATAGAACAAGGAAGACGTAAATATAAATTGCCTGCAAATGATGCTGTATGGTTTCAAAATTTTTCAGAATTTCCTAGTGAAAATGCAGTTGTTTGGTCTGGTGACTTCTTTCAAGATATTTTAGATAAAGTAACTTTCTGCATCAGTGATGATGATGGCGCCGATGCAATTTCATGCCTTTTTATGAAGCCAATAACTACTGCAGGCGGCAGCTCACGTATAGAAGTTTGTGGCCTTAATGGGCACCAATTTGCTTTAATATCTTTTAGTCATGATGATTTAGGTGCCATTATTCCAGCCGAAGGTATTTTATTACAAAGAAAATATCTTCAAGAAATGAAAAAATGGCTAACCTCAGATGAAATTGAAATAAATATTAACGAAAAGCGTTTTTATGTACGTACTTTAAATGGGCAAGAAATATTAAGCCTACCTCGTGCAACATATAATTACCCTGATTATAATTTATTTTTAGAAAAAATCCGTGGAAATAATTCAACCTTGGTAATTGACCGTAAGGAATGCGCTGAAGCACTTGGTAGAATTTGTATTTTTAATACCAATAATAATCGTTGCACATATTTTGAATTAAATGATAATGAAGCAACCCTCACAGCGCAAGGCCAAGACATTGGGTCAGCCAATGAAAGTTTAGAAGTAAGATATAATGGAGATATTAAAAATATTGCCTTCCCTTCTAAAGATTTAATGGACATTATGAGCCATTTTGTATCACCAGAGTTAACAATGACTTTAACTGGTGCTGAGGGACCTTGTGGAATTCAAGGTAAAAATGACCTAGATTACACTGTAATTATTATGCCTATGAAGATTGCTGAAACTACGCAATATGAAGCTGAAGACGAATAAAATATATAATTAACAAAGAAAATTAAGATTAAAGGCCATAAATTTATGAATGTTGATATTGAAAAAAGTGCAGAACAAAGTAATTCTTACGGTGCAGAATCCATTACAATTTTAGAAGGTCTTTCTGCTGTTCGTAAAAGACCTGCCATGTATATTGGCTCAACTGATGCCAGAGGTTTACATCACCTTGTTTATGAAGTTGTTGATAACTCCATAGATGAAGCAATGGCTGGATTTTGTACCCGTATAGAAGTTATTTTGCATGTGGATAATAGTGTAACTGTTCGTGATAATGGCCGCGGAATTCCAGTTGATATTCACCCAAAAGAGGGTGTTTCTGCTGTGCAAGTAGTAATGACTAAACTTCATGCCGGTGGTAAATTTGATAATAATAGTTATAAAGTTTCTGGTGGTTTACATGGTGTAGGTGTATCTTGTGTAAATGCTCTTTCAGAAAGTTTAAGCGTAACTGTTAAACGTGATGGCTTTCGTTATAAGCAAAAATACACTCGTGGTGCACCATTAGGTGAGCTTGAAAAAATTGGTGAAACCTCTGAACGTGGTACCAGCATACACTTTAAACCTGATGAAGAAATTTTTGAAGTATCAGAATATTCATTTGAAACTTTGAAAAAACGTTTTGAAGAGCTTGCTTATTTAAATAAAGGCCTTGAAATTGAATGCATAGATGAACGCACCACTGAAACACATATTTTTAGAGCTGATGGTGGTATTTTACAATTTGTAAAAGACTTAAATTCAGGTGAAAGTGGTATTCATACAGTTATTCATGGTGAAGGTTTTACTAGCAATGTAACTGTTGATTTTGCCTTGCAATATAATGCTGGTTATAAAGAAAACGTATTAACATTTGCCAATAATATTCGCACAAAAGAAGGTGGAACTCACCTTATGGGCTTTAGAACTGCCCTCACTCGCGCCATCAATGGTTACATCAAAAATCAACCAGATATTACTAAAAAACTTAAAGGTACAAGCCTTTCTGGGGATGATGTTCGCGAAGGTTTAACAGCTGTTATTAGCGTTAAATTACCAGATCCACAATTTGAAGGCCAAACCAAGACTAAACTTGGCAATGGTGAAATTGCTGGTATTGTGGCGACACTTGTTTATGACAAGTTAACCATGTATTTTGAAGAAAGCCCTAAGGAAATACGCTTAATTATTGATAAAGCAGTTGATGCAGCTCGTGCTCGTGACGCTGCAAGACGTGCTAGAGAGTTAGTGCGTCGTAAGGGTGCTCTTTCTGATAATTCATTACCAGGTAAACTTGCTGACTGCCAAAGTAAAGATCCTGCAGTATCTGAACTATTCATAGTGGAGGGTGACTCTGCGGGTGGTTCTGCCAAGCAAGGGCGTAATCCAGGCAATCAAGCCATCTTACCTTTACGTGGTAAAATATTAAATATTGAGCGTACTCGCTTTGATAAAATGCTTGCCAATAAAGAAGTTAAAGCACTTATTACTGCCATGGGTGCTGGCATTGGCAAGGAAGATACAGACCTTGGCAGACTGCGCTATCATAAAATTGTTATTATGACTGACGCTGACGTTGACGGCGCGCACATTCGTACACTTTTGCTAACTTTCTTCTTCCGTCAATATCAAGAAATGATAGAACAAGGTTATGTGTATATTGCTCAGCCTCCTCTATATCGTGTGCATAATTCACGCATGGAAAAATTTATTAAAGACGATACAGAATTAAATGAATTTTTACTTAAACGGGTGAGTGAAGATGTAAATATTATAGCAACTAATGGTAATGCTTATACAGGTAAAAATTTGATTACTCTTATGCATAATATTGAAAAGCTTCAAAAAAGAGTAAATGATGCTGAAAATAGTGGCATATCTCGCCAACTGTTTTTGCCACTTTTAGAGTATGCAGAATGCATTACACCAGAAATGTTTGTCGATAATTCATTTGAGCCATTAACCCAGTGGATTGCTGAAAAAGGCTATACACTATTTACCGAAAAAGAAACCGATATTGACGGTGGCGAGCGTATTTTTGCTGTGTTTGAAGATGTAGAAGGCCGCAGAGTTCGTCGTGGTACTGAATTCTTTAGTTCACGCCTTTATAAGCAAGCATGGCAGCTTATGTCCGATATGCGCAATGAATACGGTGGATTTAGCTTTACCCTTGAAACAAAAACCGATAAACGTCCCTGCGATACAGTGTTTAGCCTACTACACACAACACTTGATGAAGCAAGACGCGGTATAAATATTCAGCGTTATAAAGGTCTTGGTGAAATGAACCCAGAACAATTATGGGTAACCACCATGAATCCAGAAAATAGAACCTTACTTCAAGTATCCATTGATGATGCAGAAGATGCATCCGATACCTTTGAAAGATTAATGGGAGATAGAGTTGAATGCAGACGTGAATTTATTGAACGTAATGCTTTAAGTATTCAAGATTTAGATATTTAATAGTTTAAGAATTTTAAGTATTAAGATGGGTTTAAGTTAATCTGGAATTAAGTATAAATAATAACTAACATTCTTAGATAAAGTTTTTTGGAAAGGGGATCTGGGGAAAAACCTTTTCTTCAGAAAAGGTTTTTCCCCAGAAAACCAAAGCTAGTGAAAAAAATAAAAAGTGAGGCCTAAGTGTCTGAGCAACCGAAAATCAGCATAGAACAGGAGATGCGTAAATCGTATCTTGAGTATTCTCTTTCAGTAATCATTGGACGTGCCATACCTGATGCCAGAGATGGATTAAAGCCTGTACACAGGCGTATTTTATTTGCTCAATCTGAGCTTAGTAATAGTTACAATCGTCCGCATAAAAAGAGTGCTCGTATTGTTGGTGACGTAATTGGTAAATATCACCCGCATGGTGATTCTGCTGTTTATGATGCTTTGGTGCGTATGGCTCAAGAATTTTCCATGCGTAATCCGCTCATTGATGGGCAGGGTAACTTTGGTTCTATTGATGGTGATGCTGCTGCGGCCATGCGTTATACAGAGGCGCGCATGTCTCGCCTTGCTGGTGAGTTTTTGGCTGATCTTGATAAAGAAACTGTAGATTTTCGTCCAAACTATGACAATACTTTAGAAGAACCTTCTGTTTTACCAACTAAGGTACCTAACTTATTACTAAATGGTTCTTCAGGTATTGCTGTTGGTATGGCAACGAACATTCCTCCTCACAACTTGGGTGAGTTATGTGGCGCATTATTGCATTTGCTTGCAAATAGTGATTGTTCTGTGCAAGATTTGATGGAATATGTGAAAGGCCCAGACTTTCCAACATCTGGTTTTGTATATGCTGGTCAGGGCTTGTATGATGCTTATCACACTGGTCGTGGCAC
>CAYJCI010000120.1:0-6434 GCA_964368595.1 uncultured Desulfovibrionaceae bacterium | reverse complement strand
TGCCAGAAAGAGCATTTAATACAACTGGTAATGTTGCTACAAGGGTTTTGCCTTCACCTGTTTTCATTTCAGCAATCTTGCCCTTATGTAAAACAATGCCACCTAGCAATTGAACATCATAATGGCGCATGCCAAGCACTCTTTTTGAGGCTTCACGAACTAGAGCAAAAACTGGTACAAGTACATCATCAAGGCTTTTGCCATTTTCTTGTACTTCGTTTTTATAAAATGCAAGACGCTCTGGCAATTCTGCATCAGTGAGTTTTTCTAATTCTGGCTCAAGGGCATTAATGGCGGTAACTAAGGCATTTTTGCGTTTAAGGTAGCGTTCATTTTTACTTCCAAAAACTTTTCTAAAAATATATGCGAACATGAATTCTCCGTTCTTGTTTTGTTTATATAATCTACAACTATAATACATAACTTGCCACTTGGCAAATCTAGTATGGGCAAAATTAGGGGTATGAATAGTGTAATTGATTGTAATGTCGAATTATATTTATATTTTTGCATTTGTATTGCTGTATGTAAACTTTGGTGATAGTGAATACTGATAAGGGAGCTTAAATTAATGTTAAAAAAATGGTCTTGTTTTTATGTAAGCATTTTATTGCTTAGCACTATTTGTTTTCCAATCTTGGCTCAGGCCAAGGTATGGGATGCTTATTCTATTATGGAGCACCCAGTAAAAAATATGTGCGCTTTGACCTTTGATGATGGCCCTTCGGATTTAAGCCCTCAATTTTTGGATGCATTAAAAGAGCAAGGCGTTAAAGGGACTTTTTTTGTGCTTGGTATGCAGGCTGCGCGCTATCCAAACATAATTAAACGTATGGTTGAAGAGGGGCACGAAGTTGCAAGCCATGGCTATGCTCACAGCAATTTACCTGCCGTTACTTCAGAGGCAGCCTATAAAGATATTAAAAAAACTTATGATGTGTTGGAAAGATTAGGCGTAAAGGCTAAGTTTTTCCGCCCACCATATGGTAAGTATAATAGAAATGTCATCTCAATGGTGAAAAAGCTCGACATGTCGCTCATACTTTGGTCTGTTGATAGTCGAGATTGGGAAACAAAGCCAGATTATGGCAATATGCCAAATATTTTAAATAGACCCATGAGCGCTGAGGAGATGCGTGGAATTTTTCTCTTTCACGATACAAAAAAACGCACTGTGAATGATATAAAGTTAATTATTATGATTTTGCGTGCCATGGGTTGCTCACATTTTGTAACTGTTAGTGAGTATTTTGAAGAAGATGTTTTAGAAAAATTAATTGACCAAGCTCCGCGCATGATTCCAAGGCCTGATTTGCGAGCACTCACCAATGAAGGTGAGTATAAAAATACCTTGGATTTTAATTGGGAAGTGAATAATTTTGACAAAGTAATGCCCAAAAACTTGCTGGACGATTCAAAGCCTAGCTCCTCACCGGTGAAGGATTTTTACACATTGCAGTCTTTTGAGATTTCACTGGATAAAAAATAAAAAATTAAATGATAGTTATATAGAATTATGAAGTTTTTATAGCTGGAAAGTGTGTAATTTATTTATTAAAGTTCATGGAGAGCTATATAAAGGTATTGACAAAATAAAGTCTTATGCTTAGCTATTGTTTACATTGCTTAGGAGGCAAATTATTATGGTAGAAGTATCTGAAAGTGCCCGCAAAGAATTAGAGGCATATTTTGCTGGTAAGGAAAAAGGTTCCATTCGTATATATCTTGCACCCGGTGGTTGAAGCGGCCCACGCTTAGCGTTGGCTCTGGATGAGCCAGGTGATGAAGATGATACATTTAATGTTGAAGGTTTTACCTTCTGTGTAAACAAAGAATTATTGCAAACTATTGAAGGTGTTAGCCTTGATTTTGGCTACATGGGCTTCCAAGTAAACCCAAGCAAGCCTTTAGCTAATGCTGGCAGCGCTTGCGGTAGCTGCAGCAGCAGTGGCTCTTGCTCCACATAGTATTTATTGTAAAATCGTTAAAACCGACTTAGCTAAATAGTTAAGTCGGTTTTTTTTTGCAATATAAATGCATTATGTTATGGGCTATTATTGTGAGAGTATGAGTTGGTATTTTCTATAGTTAATGCTGTAATTGTGGATTTTTTGCCCTTGGTATTATGTACAATTTAGGCTTAATATGTCATATATGCGTCCATGACGCATGAAAAGCACATTATCATAAAAGCTAATGAACAGCGCAAAAGTAAAAAACGCTTACATTCGCTGAGTGAATTAGCAAAAAAAGTAGCCAAGCATGAGCAAGAACTAGCTGCTAAGGCTAAGCTTATTGCGTCACTTCCTGTAAAGAAAAAACGCCCCCTCCGGAAAAGAAAGAGCTTTTGGTTAGCCACTTTCATTCTTCTTCCTGTAATTATCTTAGGCAGTTTTGCCCTATACATTACCTCACCAATGGCTGAGCAAAGGTTCACTTCTTGGGTTGTTTCTGGTGTGAATTATCTTGGTAAACCTTTGGAATTAAAGGTGCATATTGGCCTTGTTCGCGGGTTTTTGAGTGGTGCCATAAAGCTATATGATGTACGCATTCAAGACAAACATGGCCCTTGGCTATATGTGGAAGAAGGCACAATGCATCTAAGGTGGGGCAGTGTATTTAAGGCTATTATTGCTGTGTTGCAATATCAGGGGACAGGCACAGTAGCATCATACTTATATTCTGATAATCCTCCCATAAGCGAGCAATATAAAAAAGAAAATATTTATAGGAAAGACGCTAGCAGCGTTTATGCTCATAAAGATAGCAGGGGCCATGCTAGTGACATTGAAGTTTTTGAAAAGAACAAACAAAATCCTAATAATGAAGTGATTCTACCTGCTGCTGATAACTCACAGTTAAGGACTGTACCTGCATTAACGGTTAAGTATGACCCAACAGTTTTGAATAACCTGCTAGAACCACCACAAGTTTTAAAAGATAAAGTGGTCATTGGGATTGAGGTTGGCACCTTACTTGGAGTGCGAATGCCGCGTTTGCCTAGATATCTTGAATCTGAGGTAAAGGAGGATGAACAGCAAAGTGAGGCAATTTCCTTCATGCCGCCATGGTGCGCCATAGACGTTGGCGAATTTGAATTGGCTAACTTTCAACTAGGCCCAGCTGGGCGAGATATATTTATTTCAGCTCGCTTTCAAGTGCAAGCCAATGCAAATCAAATGCGGCTTCGAAGTACCTTCCTTGCGGAAAAAACCAACTCAGGCCAATGGGTTTTGCCCTACACCCAAGATTTACCCTCAGATGTGACCTTATCAACACGTGAATTGCAAGAAAAAAACAACATGGCCATGACTAATATGCGCGACTCTGCCAAGGATTTTTTTGCAGAAAAAAAGTTCCTTGGGTTTTTCTCCTTTGACTATAATAAGGGGGAGGCAGATTTTCGTGTTCAGTGGCGTGATACTTTGCTAAGCCCTATTTTTCTTGATGGTTTAGATGGATTTTGGACTCGTTTTCGTATCTTAACAAATACGTCTGTTTGGCCTCCCACTAAAGAAAATCCTTTGCAAGCACAGATGGTTAGCCGATTCGGGGGGTCATTTTCTGAAGGTAAATCACGCCTTAGGGCTTCGCTTGCCTCGGCTCAATTATATTGGGATGGTGAGCGCTTTGTATTGCGTGATCTAAACGTCATAAGCCCCATTAAGAAAACTAATATTACTGTGAAGGGTGGCATGGGGGTTGACCCTGTGCATAGCTTTGGCACACAATTAAAAATTTCCATTGAAGATATTAGCATAATTGCAAATTTGTTTGATGTTAACCTTCAGCAAAGCCCCGTAGGTGGTAAATTAAGCCTAGATGCTTACATAACACGAGGTGGTAAGCATTTGTTATGGTGGACAAAGCCTTTACCAACCATGCATGTAGAGCGTGCTATGCCGGGTTTGATAGTTTCGCCCTATGACTTTTCGATACTTGCTAAAGATATTAGCACTTCTGTAAAGTTAATTAGAAAATCCATTAGCAATTTACACGATTATGCTGCTAATCCGCCAAAACCTAAAGAAACGCGCCTGCCTCCTGAATCGCCTGCTGAGGACGCCATGCAAATGCGAGTTAAAATCGCAAGCCCTAATTTACAATTACCGTCAGGCAACGTTAAAGATGTGTTTATAAGTTTTAACGCGAAGTCTGCCGATGCTTTGAAAGTTCCAGCCAGCACCGCTTTTAAAGATAAAGATAGTGCTAAGCTGGCTCAAGAGCAGGGCCGCACAGCAACAAATCATATTGATTTTACCGCTAAAGGCATGCCACGTGGGCTTGTTGGGTCGTCATTTTCTCGCGTGGGTGATGTGCATGGCTTTGGTAGCGGTGATATGAAATTTAATTGGTTTTTAGGCGGAATGCATAAAGAATCACGAGTCTTTCAACTGGAGTTTGAAAATTTCATCCTTAACCTACCAGGGATAAAAAGTGCTGCTGATATTGGCTTTGCTTATGCATTGCCCATTGTAAAAAGAAATTGGCCTTGGATTGATGGTAAAGTAAGTTTGGATGTGGACAGCTGGCGCTGGATTGGGCTTGTCACTGGCAGTAATGTGCGTGGCAGTAGGGTAGATTTGGACTCAGAATTAAGATCATTTCTAGATGCTGACAAAATACCAAGGCAGTATCTAAATGCTCAAGTTAAGGCAGATAGGTTTGACTCCACGCAATTTATCGTGCGCAATGTATATGGGGCTGTAGAAAGCAAAAATCTGCATGACTTAGCTGATATTTTAGCCCTATCCACAGGCAATTTACGTGAAGCCTTGAAAAAAGAAGTAAGCTATACAGCTCCTGTTGGGACAACTCTATTGCAATCAAAATTGCAGTTAGGTGCTGGCAGAAGTGGCGGTTTTGAATGGGATATGGGCGATTTTAATTTAAATGTAATTGATGAAAATGCAAAATTCACCGTTAAAATGCATGGTGATTTATCAGCAATTTTAAATGGCACATACAATTTTAGAAAACGCGTTGTTAGCTTAAAAGAAATGCAGTTTATTAATCGCTAAACTGTGATATTAAAATATGTTAGTAGGGTATTGGTCTCCTCACTAAAGCTTGAGGTAAAACGGCTTAAAAGCTCGGCACTAACACTTTCATTGCTAAGAACTTCACGCTTCATCGTATCATCGTTGGCAAGGCCTAAGGTATCCATAAGTTCTGAAAAATGGTTATACATATTTGTCCAAAGGTCAGCATATTTTTCAGGATCCTTTTCATAAACATTACGATTTATTTCATCATCTCCACCAATGGTAAAGGTATCATCTTCCCCAAGAGTGCTAAGCCAATTTAGCATATCATCAAAACCATCTGTTGCAGGCAGGGCTTTTGAAACTTTATCAAATTGCCTTTGATTTTCTGTAAGCACGTAGGTTTGATTTTCCTTGTAGCGCAATTCATCAAGCAGCTCAATTGCCTCATCAGATAAGGTCACGGCGTCTTCACTGTATGTTTTTTCTTCATCAGTTGCGTTAGCAAATAAGCTACTTACGCTAGTATTTAATGATGTGCTGTTCGGATCTAGTACTGCTATGTTACTCATAAAAACCTCGGGCTTGGCTATTTTTATTAAATATTTGCAAAAAACGTTCCGGAAAATTTTTCCGTATAAGCCATGCGCTAATCCCTATAAAGCTTATCGACCTAAATATGGGCGGCTTTACACTTTTTTTGAGTGTATGTTTGTTTAGACCAAATTTTGAGTGCAAATGATTAATTTTTGAATTGTGCAAAGAGCTTGCGTAAATCGTGTGTTTTGCCAAGCGGTGAGGCGGCATATTTGCGTAGGGCTTGATTAATAGAAATTTCTGACTCGCATGACAGGCTATTTAAAAATGTTTCAATTTTTGTGTGAGTTACCCGCAAAAATTGCCTCATATCAAGGTCAGGCTTTTTCAAGACAGCATTGTACACAATATCTGCCCAGTCAAGTATGTCTTCTGCTGGTATTGAAGGCAAGCTCTCATGTTTTCCTATGGATAAAATCGTATGCTTATTACAAGATAGTTCATCATTTGCAAGGTTTAGAGCTTGTAAAACATAGTTTACAGCTTTTGCGTGATAGGCTGGGGTGCTTGGGCGGTGAAAATATCGGCAATGCAATAATATTTCTGGAATATTAGCGGCTTGCAGCGGTGTGTTTAAGAGGAACTCTGCTAAAAATGCATAGTCTTCCACGCGCAAAAGTTCTTCATGCATTTGTAGGCCATATTTATGTAAGCTTTCAAGACAAAAGCAATTTGTGCCGTTAATTGTGCTACTATACCAAATTATGCCTGCTTTGATAGCTTCATTTGAGGTTTTTAGCTTCACAAGGTGATTGCTCTCCCCAAAGCACTGCATTTGACCGCCGCATAGAGCTATGTGAGGATTTGCCTCCATAAAATTAATTTGTGTTTCAAGCCTCTTTTGTGGCGAAA
>CAYJCI010000119.1:0-6458 GCA_964368595.1 uncultured Desulfovibrionaceae bacterium | reverse complement strand
AAAGTGCAAGCCATTGCCCAAAAATTGCCAAATACCATTAAAGAAGTGCGCGGGCATGGGCTTATGCTTGGCATTGATTTAAATTTTGAAGGCAAAGCAGTGTGGGAAGCCTTAATTGCTAAAGGATTTATCCTAAACCTTACTCAAGAAACAGTGTTGAGGCTTTTGCCAGCATTAAATATTGAGCAAGAATATTTAGACGCATTCTTAAAAGCTTTGGAAGAAATTTTATCTACCACAAAGGGTAGTTAAGGAAATAATATGCACCTCTATGCAGGGTATTTGTATATATTTTTGGCAGCCACTTGTTGGGGTTTTTTGGGAATTCTTGGGCGAATTGCCATGGACGAAGGCCAAAGCCCCTTAGATGTTGCCTTTTGGCGAGCTTGCCTTGGCGGCCTACTTTTGCTCATGCATGCTGCATTTAAAAAAGATTTACGCATTCATTCACGCAATGATTTTTTAGTATTTTGCCTATTTGGGCTTTTTTCCATAGCCAGTTTTTTTGTGGCGTATCAATACGCTGTGCGTGATGGTGGCGCACCGCTTGCCTCTGTACTTTTATATACTGCCCCTGCTTGGGTTGCTGTGTTTTCTCGCATTTTCTTTGGCATTCGCTTCACCCCCATTACACTTTTAGCCATTGGCATGGCCTTGGCTGGGGTTGTGCTTATTAGCATTTCTGGAACAGATGCAAACAGCGCAAACTCAGAACTTATTAATGCAGACAGCATGAGCCAAGGCTTACCGATTATGGGTATTTTGTTCGGTCTACTCTCTGGTTTTTTATATGCAACTCATTATGTTGTAACCAAAAAGTATACTGTTATGTATAGTTCCTTCACGCTTTACGGCTATAGCTCCTTAGTGGCGGCATTATGCATCCTTCCCTTTGCTAATATTACGTTTAATTTGAGCATTGCAGCGTGGGGCGCTATTTTAGGTATTGCCTTTGTAAGCACCTACATTGCCTACTGGGCTTATGGCGAAGGCATAAAGCGACTCAACCCAACCAAGGCTGCAGTACTAGCAACTCTTGAGCCAGTGGTGGCAACCATTGCAGCTTGGGCCATTTGGGGGCAAAGCTTTGCTGGCATGGGCTGGATTGGGGCTATATTAATCGTGGTTACAGTGATAGTCCTGCTTTTGGATGATAAAAAAAGAGTAACAACTTAATGATTACAAAATATTTTAAATATGTTTTATGCATTTATTGCCTCATTTGCGTAACCCTACTTGGGCTAAACTCCAAAGCCGTTGCCTCAAACCAAAAAAATCAAAAAAGCATCACAATTCGCATACCAAAGGATTCACCTAAATTAAATTTGCTTGAGAAAAATTTTGTTTTAGTTCCTGAAAAAAACCTGCCCAAGGAGTATTTAAATATACACGATAATTGGCAGGAAATATTAGCTAACCACAATCAAAATGTTTTTGCCTTAGACAATATCCCCCTACCTGCGCAACACAAACAGCAATGGGCAAATCTTAGTAAAATGTTATCCAATACCGATAATATTTCCAAACTTCGTAATATTAATGGCTTTTTCAACAGCATCCCCTCACAAAAGGATGCATATAATTATAAAGAAAAAGAATATTGGGCAACGCCACAAGAGTTTTTGCAAAGAAGAGCTGGAGATTGTGAAGACTACGCCATAGCAAAGTATTTTGCCCTGCAGTATTTTAATTGGCCTAAGGATAAATTATGGATAGTTTTTTTGCGTGATAATATTAATGCAGGTCTGCATGTGGTGCTTGCCACAAAAACTGCCAATAAAGGCTTCATTTTGGATAATTTGAGTAAACCTGCTCAGTTGCTCATACCTGAGCAACAATATGCCAAACAAGTGTTAATCATTGCGGTATTAAATCAACAAGGCATGTGGTTACCAATAAAAAACTAGCTTGTATCAAGTAAAATATTATGAAATTACATTACATAATCATCTTATTACTTTTTATTTGCCAAGGCTGTACACAAAAAATAAATGCTAATGTTTCAGCTACTGTCGAACAAGGCTATAGCAGTTCAGGCAAAAGCGTTAGCATCGTTGCCTTACCCTATATTAACAAAGACTTAAAATTAAATCCTGATTTACAAATTCAATTGGAGCAAAACCTTTCTAAACTTGGCTACAGCATTAACAAAGAGCCAAGCAAAAGCAATATACCGCAGGTAGTTGTTCGTTATTACTGGCAAAGTTTTGGCCCATATGTAAGCTATCAAGAAAATCCTTTATGGGATTTTGGAGATTCCAGACGTGGGCCATGGCAAAGGCCACGAGTTATTAAAGAAGAAAAATATTTACGAACACTTATTATTGAAGCTTGGGCTAATAAATTGGCAGAGGGTGAAGAGGTAAATAATAATGGGCTTGCCCCATTTTTACAACAAGGCTTAAGCTACAAAGAGGCTATATCATACTTACCTAAAGAGCCAGCAAGATTACTTTGGAGAGTAGAGGCAAAAAGCCTTGGCAACCTGTCTTCAGCTGATAAGATTCTAACTGAATTATTTCAATCGGCCATGCCTTGGATGGCAAGAAGTGTTGATACTCGGGTGCTTGTGCAAGGAGATGACATTTCACAAACGTCACCAACAGATGCCATAATGCTTACTAGCCCCTAAAAGTGTTAAATTTTAATGAGCTCTGCCCTCTAAGGGGTTAGGGCATCCAGTGGAATATTACTCCATACTTCATTACTATTAGCGATAAATATCAGTTCAAAATACCAAGAATTACCTTCCAATCTACGAATGAAATGTGAATTTTTATAGCTAAATTCTTTTTGCGTTACCCCCATGGGGCCAAAAAAATTACGCATGGTGGCGATCTCTGCGCCAGTCCAACGAAATACACCCACATCCATTATTTGATCCACTAAGCGCAAAAATTGCTGACCTCCCAAATTATTTTGATTGGAAAGAACAACTTCAACACCTGTGACAATCTTATTTTTCATTTTAATATGCAGTAACACTGCATGACCGTAATCTAAGATATAGCCTGCCTCTGTTTGCAATGTTCCATTTAAGGTTACAAATGGTGTTGCCCTTTTACTCCAAAAGCGTTGGAAAGCCTCCCAGGTAAATTGAGGTGGGAGTTTATTTTCCTCCTGCCCAGAGCAAGAAAATAAAAGTAAAGTTGCAGAAAGCAAACAGATAGTTAAGGCTACTCTCATACATTTTGCTCCTTCTTTTCACCATTCTCCCAAGGTGGCGGAGGCCTCCATACCCATAAGAGAGCCAGTAGCGGAATAAGGCCCGTAACCTCAGCAACTAAACGCCCTGCAATTGGTAGCAATACCCACCACAAGCTAAAGGCAATACAAGGAACAAGCACAACAACAGCCCACTGCCAAAGGCTAAGTGGTTTTGCTTTATATTGAAAAAATGAAACTGTGCACAAAGCCACCCAAACCTTAGTAAGGGTAATGGCAAGGGCTGCACCCTCTAGGGGCATTTTTTCAGTCAAATACATGCACAATACAATGTTTAAGGCTAAACCGCTGGCATAAAATAATAAAAGTATGCGATGATGACGCATGCTAATCATGGCATACGCTGCAAGATTATGCAAAAAAGCAGTGGCAATACAAGGAGTTAATAGACGTTGTGCTGTAACAGCAAGTTCATAATTATCCCCATAGATAAAAGTCAAAATACGGTCACTTTCAACGCAAATTATATAAATTAAGGGCATGGAGGCAGCCCAAAGGCTACGAGCCGTTTGACCTGTTAATTTTTGAAATTCAGCACGGTTACTATCCCACAATTTCGCCATTACAGGAAATACAACCTTAGCTAAAAGTGTCGTTGATACAAGCACAGAAAGGCCATCGACCACTTCCCAAGCCACGCTATATGCCCCAACTGCCGCATCACCACCATATTTTTTTAGAAAAAATACATTTAATTTATTATATAAAATTGCACAGGCAGAAATGCATGTAAATACAATGCCATTTTTCCACTGCTTTGCAATAATATTCATGCCGCTCAAACGTATACCTGCAAGGGGATTTCGCCCCAATGCGTTTAGCGCAATAATAATAAGTAGTATGGATTCAAAAGGTTTATATAAAGCAATGTAGACGGGGGATGCATCAAATAAGACCAAGACAATACCAGTGCCAATACCCACCACAGAGGCTGGAATGCGAATGCGCATTTCCACATCTTGACGGCCCCTTGCTTGGCACAGAGCGAAAAATGAATCAGTTAAAGCATCAAGCCCAAGGCCACCAGCAATGGCCATCACTGTTAAGCGAAGCTCAAAGGTATAACCTTGCCAGCCTGTAAAAATCCATGTGCCCACAAGGGCCACAATAAGCAGGGCAATTTTTAGCCAAGTAATGGCACCAAGTAATTGTAAGGGGCGGTTTTCGCGTCTTGCAAAGGTGGATATTAAGAAATCATTTAAGCCAACATCAGCCACAAGGCGGACAATATATCCAAAGGAAAGGGCAAGCATAATTTGCCCAAGTACATCAGGACTATGGCGGGCAAGGGTAATGGTAAACAATGTCCACGTGACATCACGCGTCCACTGGGCACCAAGCATATAGCCTAGTCGCTGCGGGATACTTTTTAATTTAGCCATGTATTGCTAGTCTATCACTACTCTTATTCTTTAGCTTTTGGTTGCTCTTGCTGGGCATCTTTAGCCTCACCAAACTCTATAACAGTCTTAAATCCAGGTTTTAACTCTAAATCAGGGTTCGCCAGTGTGAGCTCTACTGTAAAATATGAAGGAGTGTCCACACTTACATTATTACTAGTCCAAGCAATTTTAGCAACTTTTGCTTCAAAAACCTTATCATCAAGTGAAGGTACAGTTACTTTAGCAATGTCACCCACGGAAATTTTTTCCATATCATCTTCATAAACTTCAACTTGTATAAGCATGGGATCCATCTTACCAACAATAATAGGGCTGGCAGCTATTTTTAGCTGAGTTCCAGCATATAGACCTGTAGCCACTGATAGCACATGCCCATCAATGGGAGAAGTTAAAACAAGTTTTTTTGGTAGCTCACCACCAGCTTTGATAGTTGCACCAAAATAACCACTAAGCTCCTCAAGTCTTTGTTTAAAATTAGCTTCTTCTTTTGCAACAGTGCCTTTTAATAATGCAATGCGTTGCTCAAGTGAGTTAACATCACCTTCCATACGTTTAAAAGCTTGGTTAGAGCCAAGGCCAGAAGCAGCAAGTTTTTGAGCTTTATTACGCTCGGCCTTAACATCAGCTAATTGACGTTGAAGATCTAAAATTTGCCCCTTAGTGCTTTCAGTTTGTGCACCTAAGGTAATTTCTTTTTGTAAAAGCCTCTCATCTTCTTCTACCAATGTATATGACATCAGAATTTGATTTTCTATTACATTTTGGCCAGGAGCAACCAAGACTTCTTCCACAATTGCATTAAATGGCAAGGCCTTAGCCCTTGTAACTGGGCTTACAACTTTACCGTTTAAAACTGTAGATTGAGCTGCAAGGGCGCTCTGTGCAGACAATGCAAAGCATAAAACAACAGCTAAACATATATATTTTATATAATTAATCACTTAAAACCTCCGTAGCTGGCTTGCCTATGTAGCGTTCTTTCAATACTCCTGCCACATTCATCCAAGCAAGATTTGCAAGTTTATATTCTAATTCAGCATTGATAAAGTTTATGCGAGTATTAATGAGAGCTTCTTGCTTTGCTGCAAGTTGTGGGTAAAGAGCAATACCTTCATTAAAGTTAATCGAAGCTTCCTTCGCTTCCATTTGGGCAACTTCTAAATTAGTTTCAGCAATTTTTAAGCTTGTTTCAGCCAGCGTAACATTTTGCTGTGCTTCAATCCACAAGTTTGAATATTCGTTGCGCATGCGTGCTTGCTCTTGGAAGGCAAGGGCTTTTTGCATACGGGCAGTTTGCACGTCACGATAACGCCTGCCCCAATCTATAAGTGGGAATGAAAAATTAAGATGCACAAATGTATCTTCACGACCATCAACAGGCTGATACTGCCCAGATGGAGGACTGTTATCAACACTAATTGTCATGTCAGGTACATACTGAGCCCAAGCCAACATAATGCCAAAGTCACGTAATTTTAATTGCGCGCGCACTAAGAGCTCGTCCTCAGTAACAGCCCAACGGTCTTCCCAATGCAACTTATTGCCATTAAATTCTTGTAAAATATTATTGGCGTCCTTGGTGTCAATATTTAATTTTTGCTGAATTTCAACACCAGCCAAGGTTTTTAACTTGGTGCGTAGCATAAGATTTTCAATTTTTGTACGTTCAACCTTAAGCTCTGCCTCACGCTCACGCTGTAAAGAAAGATTTAAAGCTACACCTTGACGCCCATCCACAGCTTCAAGCTGACGCCAATAAGCGCTAAGTTTTTTTGATAAAGGTAGCAACTCTTCTTGGGCTTCAACAATGCGTCTTTTAGCTTCAAGCTT
>CAYJCI010000118.1:0-6462 GCA_964368595.1 uncultured Desulfovibrionaceae bacterium | reverse complement strand
TTTAGTGGTTTTAACAGTTTTTCAACGTCGACTATATAGTTATTCTACGGTGACGCTTTTAGCAAGGTTTCGCGGCTGGTCAACATCTGTTCCGAGGTATTCAGCAACTTCATAGCTAAAAAGTTGTAAGGCAGGCAGGGCCAAGAAAGCCGCCATAAAGTCAGAAGAAGCGCCTTCCATCTGTGGTATTACCCACATATCATCAACGTCAAGATCAGCATGCTCATTATTCACAAGAGCAATAACCTTGCCACGTCTGGCTTGGACTTCTGCAATATTTGATTGCACCTTGGCAAAAAGAGCATCATCAAGAGCCAAGGCAAAGGTTGGAAATTCTGTATCAATCAAGGCAATTGGCCCATGCTTCATCTCACCAGCGGCATAACCTTCGGCATGAATATAGGACAACTCTTTTAGTTTAAGCGCTCCCTCAAGAGCTAGTGAGAAACAATGCCCACGCCCTAGGTAGAAAAAGCTATGACTGTGTGCGTAAACACGAGCAAGCCTTTGAGCAGTGCTACGCATTTGCTCAAGCGCGCCTTCAAGCTTAGCTGGTAAATTTTGCAATATATTAACGTATTGCGTTGATTGTTCAACACTTAAAAGCTTTTTATCCTGCCCCCAATAAAGGGCCATTAAAGTAAGGACAAGCATTTGGCTACACATTGCCTTGGTGGAGGCAACGCTAATCTCTGGCCCAGCTTGAGTATAAATAACGCCTGAAGCCTCACGAGCAATGCTTGAGCCAACAACATTACAAATACCAAGCACTTTTGCTCCATGCTCCTTAGCCACGCGTAGTGCTGCCAACGTATCAGCTGTTTCACCACTTTGGCTAATTACAAGCACTAAATCATCTTTATCCAGAATTACATCTTTATATCGAAATTCTGAAGCAATTTCCATACTTACAGGAATTTTTGCCCACGATTCTATAACATGCCTTGCCCATAGGCCAGAGTGGTATGAGGTTCCGCATGCCACTATATGCAAACGCTTAGGCGTTGCAAAGCTTTCAAGCTCAGGTAAGTGCACGGTAGAATCTTGAAAACGACCTACCATACCATCAAGTAATACACGTGGTTGTTCAAAAATTTCTTTAAGCATAAAGTGCTTATAACCACCCTTTTGTGCCGCTTGCATATCCCATTTTATATGGTCTACTTTTTTATGCAACTTTTCTAGGGTATTCAGGTCAAGCACCTGCCAAGAGTTGGCAGTAATGGTTACAATTTCACCATCTTCAAGGAAAACAACATCACGAGTATAAGGTAAGAAGGCAGGAATATCTGAGGCTAAAAAGTTTTCACCAGTACCAACCCCAAGGATAAGCGGTGCCGCAAGGCGAGCTGCATAGAGTGTATTTGGATCTTCACAATCCATAAGACAAACGGAATAAGCACCATGAGCTTGGCGCAAGGCCCAAGCAAAGGCATCTAAGGGTTTTGGGTGTGACTTTAAGCCTTCGTCAATTAAGTTTACCAACACTTCAGTGTCAGTTTCAGATTTAAAAGTGTAGCCCTTATTAACAAGATCAGCTTTAAGCTCTTGATAATTTTCAATAATACCATTATGCACAATGGCAATGCGGCCACTATTTGCAAGATGAGGGTGCGCATTGCGCTCAGCAGGTACGCCATGAGTTGCCCAGCGTGTATGCCCCATACCAGCGGTACTGGTGCTCATGGGCTTAGTGCCCAGTAAGTCCACAAGGGCCGCGAGCTTACCTTCGGCGCGCATTATTTCAATATGCCCACCTTGAACATAGGCCAAGCCAGCAGAGTCATAACCTCGATATTCCAAGCGTTGTAAACCCTCAACCACTAGGGGCACTGAGGGCCTATGCCCAGCATATCCAATAATACCACACATATAAACTATTGCCCTGCTGCCATATTTAAATATGCTTCATTAAGAATTTCAACATCTGCCTTTTCAGAAAGACTAGCTATAAGCAATTGGAACATTTTGTCTTTGCGTTGCATTGAAAGAACATTGCCAATAATTTCTTGCATGGCGCCAAGCTGTGCATTTTGTGTATCTTTAATCTTAGTTACACGCACAAGCACTGCCCCGCGCTCCCCATCTACACTTGCAGTGTAAACAGATGGCAACCAAGCTCCTTCAGCAACTTCAAAAAGAGCTGTATTCATTTCAGGTTGCGGGCCAAGCAAGCCTACATCAGCATCACGCTGAACGTCGGCAATTTTCTTTACATCAAGGTTTTTCGCAGTATCTATAGTTTTAAGAGTTTCAGCAGCCATGCCTGTAACTTCTTCCATGGCAGTATTTGCCATTAAAATTTCAGATATTTCGCCCTTCACTTCGTCATATGGGCGAGTGGATGCATCTTGCTTTTCAGCAACTCGAACAACTACGTAAGAATCATTTTCAGCACTTAGTGCCGCATCAAGAGGAACACCAGCACCAGCTGCCAAAATTTGGTTTGCACCTTCAGCACTAATTTGCAAAAGTTTTTCAAGCTCAAATGCTGGCAATATTTCAGATTTTTTTAGTTCAAGATTCTGAGCCTTGGCGGCATCGGCTAGATTGTTGCCTAATATATTTGCTTCAATTAAATTATCTAATACTTCGCGTAGTTTAATATTGCCTTGTTCTGAGGCAAGCTCATTGCGGATTTCAGCTTCAACTTCTGCAAGAGCCTTGGTGCTAGCTTGTTCAAACTCATCAACCTTAATGAGATGCACACCAAAATCTGAACGCACAGGGGCAGATAAATCACCAGCTTTCATAGCAAATACTGCATCATTGAATGGAGCGACAGTGTCCCCTGGGTTTATCCAATCCAAATCACCACCATTAACAGCAGTAGTGGTATCTTCAGAATATTTTTTGGCAAGTTCAGCAAAATCAGCACCATTTTGCAATTCTTGTGCAATTTCTTGGGCTTTAGCATTAATTTTTTGCACATCTTCAGCCTTAGCGTCAGGGGCAATTGTTAATAATATATGCCTAACTTTAGCTCTTGGCTGAGTGGTAAATCTATCCTTATTAGCATCATAATATGCAGACACAGCCTCAGCTGTCATGCTTTCAGGTGCAACAATAGATGTTGGGCTTACAGAAATATATTCAACACTAGCTTTAGCTGGAATGCTAAAGGCTTGACGATTACTTTCATAATAAGCCTTGATGGCATCTTCAGCAGGGGGGCTTAATTTTGATAAAACATTTTTCACAGGGAAGAATGCATACTCAACATCGCGCTGTTCATAGGTGAAATTAAAAAATCCATCTATTTCACCAGCGAATGCTTCGCCAGTTACAGTCATATCGCGGCGGATTTTACCTTCAAGCAATTGATTGCTAAGCATGGCCTCAAAGTCTTTTAAGCGTTGACCTTGAGCGCTAACAAGGCGCTTATAAAGCTCAGGATCAAAAGTACCTTCAGCACTTTGGAAAGCAGGAATTTGCTCAATAGCTCTACGTAACTCCATAGGAGTTACTACAATATCAAGGCGTTTTGCCTCTTGCTGTAAAAGGGACGAAAAAATAAGCTGTTGTAAAACTTGCTGTGGCAATTGCATTTGAGCCAATTGCTCAGGAGTAATGTTAGGATTATTTTGCCTTACACCATCTCTAGCTTGCATGTAGGCACGCTCAAAGGCAATAATGGTAATGGGTTCACCATTAACCGTTGCTACCAAGGTAGTTGGGCTCATGTTTTGCATGCTACCAACACCCCAAAATACAAATACCAAAATAATAATACCAAAAGCCAATTTAACGCCCAATGATTGGGAATTAGAACGAATAAATTCCAACATTATTTAACTCCAAAAACTATGTATTATGATAATTCAAGACTAAGAAACAAAGGAAGAGGAATATATAGAAGGTGTTAGCAAAACAGCCTACTCCACATCAATGCCCATAGCTCTATATTCATTCAATTTATTACGCAAAGTACGTACAGATATACCAAGAATTTCAGCCGCTTGAGTCCTGTTACCTGAAGTCATCTCAAGACCCTTTAAGATCATTATCCGCTCCATTTCATGCAAGGGGATAACAGATTCACCAAAAAATTCTGCTTTGGGGGCTGCGCCTTGGTCTTCAGCATTGCTTGCAAGCTCCTGCCCTTGATCATTTATAATGTCAGCATCACCAAATATGGGCCAAGCATCAGGGTCAAGCAAGAAGTGCGCTGGCTCAATGGGCTTACCATTGGCTAACAGCACAGCCCTTTCCATAAGATTTTGTAATTCACGCACATTACCAGGAAATTCATAATTACTAAGCCATTCCACTGCACTAGGTGAAAGAGCGCCCTTACTCAAGCCATAATCCTTGGTGTATGTATCAATAAAGAAATTGGCAAGAGTTAGCACATCATCACCACGTTCACGCAGGGATGGTAAACGTAAAGGGATAACATTTAAGCGGAAAAATAAATCTTGGCGGAACTTCCCTTCCTTAACCCAGTCTTCAAGGTCACGGTTAGTCGTTGCCAAAATACGCACATCCACTCGCACAGTATCAGTCCCGCCAACGCGGTCAACCTCGCCTTCTTGCAATACGCGCAAAAGCTTTGCTTGTAAGCCAAGGTCCATTTCAGAAATTTCATCAAGCAAGATAGTCCCGCCAGATGCAAGCTCAAACTTACCTAATTTGCGGGCAATAGCACCAGTAAAGGCGCCTTTTTCATGACCAAAAAGCTCACTTTCAAGTAAATGCTCGGGCAATGCCGCACAGTTTACGGCAACAAATGGGCCATTTTGACGGTCACTCCACATATGTAAAGCTCTTGCAAAAAGCTCCTTACCAGTACCAGACTCACCATTAATCAACACAGTGGCTTTAGATGGCGCAACTTGCCTTGCAAGGGCCATGACTTTTTGCACAGCTTGATGCTGCCCCACAATTCGCGGACCACCACTAAAAGCAGCAGCACGCCCACCCAAGGTGGAAGATGCAGGCGCTTGAGCGGCTTGCTGTGGTGCGCGAGCAACGGCTGCTATCTTTTCAAAATCAAGCGGTTCAAGCCAATAATCGGCTGCCCCAAGCTCCATAAAACGTTGAGCTTCTTCAGCATTACCTTTATCGGTGATAATAATAATTGGTGGAAATTCTGGGTCATCTTGCCCAACGCTAAGCAAATCCTCTGCCTTATAGCCAGGCAACCACGGGCGAGTGAATATAACGCCAGGGCCGGATTTACGGACAAAAGCAGATGCACCTTGAAGGTTCTCAGCTATTCCAAGCTCATAGCCGTTATCACGCAATTGCGGGAATACTAGGGTAACAGCATGAGCTGGAGCAAGAAAAAGTATACGACGTGTAGACATACTTATTAACATTTAACCTTTTATGGTTAAAATGGCAAGTGTCACTTTCCTTTACAAGCTAAATATTATACTTTTGAATCACAGCAAGGATAACCCTTAAAATTTAGGCTTACATTTTTTACAATAACTTATTAGTTAACAGGTAATTATGCATAAAAATGAATTACAAAATATTTTTGAACAAGTAGCCGCAGGCTCCATGTCCATTGAACAAGCCATACAAAAAGTGCACACAACCCCCATTGAAGACACATTGCATGGACTCACTTTAGACACAGAGCGCAATTTGCGCACTGGCCTTGGCGAAGTTGTTTTTGCCCAAAATAAAAGCGATTTACAGCTGATTTCTGCCATGGAAAATCTATCAAAATCAGCTCCAGTGCTGGCAACCAGAGTGTTGCCTAATCAAATGCAACTTTTGCAAAAGCATTTTCCAAGTGGTAGCTCGCTTGCTGAGGGCAGGCTTTTTAGCCTTGGTAAAGAATTACCAAGCACACCACCTTGGAAAACTGAAGGCGAGGTTTTGGTGATGTCTGCTGGTGCGGCAGACAGGCCAGTTGCCCTTGAGGCTTTTGGCGCTTTGCATTTTTGGGGTATTGAGGCAGGGTTCATTGCCGATGTTGGCGTTGCAGGCTTACACAGATTAACCCCACACGTAGCCGCCATGCAAAAAACTAAATTTATTATTGCCGTTGCTGGCATGGAGGGGGCATTACCTGGAGTATTGGCTGGCATAGTGCGCTGCCCAGTTGTTGCGGTGCCTACCTCTGTTGGGTATGGCGTTGGCGAAGGTGGCAAAGCCGCACTTTCCACCATGCTTTGCACTTGCGTCCCTGGCGTTGCCGTTTGTAATATTGATAATGGTTTTGGCGCTGCAGCCTTTGCTGCCAAATGTGTTTGGCACAATGGGTAATTTATTTTATCAATGCGAATAAAAATAAAATCGTCCGTACATACTCTTATTGACAATATTTTTTTTATAAGCTAGTTTTTAAGTCGTATCTATCACAACTCGTTTGAGGAGGCGCGTTATGAAAAGAATGGTTATGAGCTTAGTTGCTCTATTCGTATTGGCTTTTGCTGTTTCTGCTATTGCTGCTCCTGCTGTTCCTGCAGATGGCATCCAAATGAAAAATGGCAAAAAACTTGTGGT
>CAYJCI010000117.1:0-6487 GCA_964368595.1 uncultured Desulfovibrionaceae bacterium | reverse complement strand
ATCCATGCCTTTTATATTCTGATTAATTTACTCTTATGGGCTAGACTTTGAGAGCAAAATCCAACAAAGCAAATTTAATTTTATAGTTTGGGAAATTGTGAGAATTCCCAAAAATGCAATCATTATCTACCTAGGTTTATTTTCATATCCTTGGGTGCTTTTAATGTTATTGAGCGCTTAATGATGCTTGTGCTTTCAGCTTTGGCATCTACAGTCCAGATGAATGTTTTTTCTGGCCCTTGTTCTGGTTTTGGCACATCATTATAGGTTATGCTCATTTTAGCGTCTTCCACTTGGGTTTGTGGCTCTTCTATGCGCACGGTTACTGGAGTATTGCGTTTATTTTCAATGCTATAATTCCAAGTCCAGGTCCATGTTTGGTCTTTATCAATTAGGCCTTTTTCTGCACTTTTGCGTTGCTTATCTTTGGTTTCAACAGTTACTAATGGGTCAACACCAAAGAATAATTGAGCTTCATTGTTCTTAGGCTCAAAGATACCTTGGCCTGTAACTACGCCATCTAGCAAAAATGTAGCCTCACCTGCTGGGTAGAACGAGCTATTAATATTTTGTTTAGCACTTAGCCACACTTTATTGGCGCTGGATGTGGGCCTTGCAATACGTTGAAGCGCAGTATTCCATGTTTCTTGATTAAGTTTAATCATGGTTTTACCTTCAACTAATTTAGGGAAGCTATCAATAGTCCAGCGAGCCATGGCAGAGTCTTGGCTAAAACTTGGCATGGAGTCATTGGCCATATTGCCAGCCATCATAGCCTGAGGTGCCATTCTGCTTTTGGCATACATGGCTTCGCCTTGAGATTGGCGCACTATCCAAGGATAGATTGGTTGTGGGTCGCGGTCATTACCTTGGGCTGTGGTAAGTTCTAATTGAACTTTGAACCAGTCAAGGTCGCTATTTTGTTCAACTTGTGCAAGTAACTGTACGTCAACAGTATTGGTTTTGGAGTTAGCATCAATAATATAGACTGGCTTCCAGAATGAATTGGGTAGTGTGTAGGTGTAAGCTACGAAAACTTCTTCACCAACCGCTACTGGAGTATTAATACGCACAACAAGCTGTTGGCGTTGAGGTATGCCATCTTTATATTGCTCTGCTCTTTGTTTAGCAAAGGCTAATTCACGCTCAGCAGAGGAGATGCGAGTGCCGATTAAGGCAAGATTTGGATTAAGTTTGCCAGTGAATTTTGGGTCTAGTACATTACTTTTTTTCTTAAGTTCATCAACTAGAGCATCTCTTTGGGCGTGCAAAATGGCTAAAGAACCAGCCAATGCATCATGCATGGATTCATAGGTGATTCTTGTTTTTTCAACAGAGCCTTGAGGTTTGTATGGCATGCCTTTTTCAATAATCCAACTAAGCACTTGGCCTTGATCTTTACCTTTATGTTTAGGTAAGAAAATTTGAATATTTTCTGCATGTTTAGGGAAGGGTAGTTCAAGAACTTTTTCTTTTTCAATAGCCATAACTACCTTAGCCATGCACTCAGCATAAACTTGGGTATTTTGTTGGTTCATAATGGCGCGATACGGTAGTGAAGGTATGCCATTAACGGTGTCAACAGAGGTGCGTACGCGTGGTATTTCTTTAAATACAGCAGCTAAACTTTGCGGGGCAAAGCTTAAACTTGCAAAAAATACTGTTAATAAAATAAGGCTTAATCTTTTCATTATACAATCCTTTTTCCATTCATCCAGTGAGCTACGACTTTGCCTTGCAAGGTTTGTCCAAGATAAGGGGTGTTGGAGCTTTTGGAGTGAAGATTTTCTGGTGTTACGTCCCACTCTTTTTGTGGGTCAAATAAGAAGAAATCTGCCACATCATCAGGCGCAAAAGCATTAAGCGGCAGGTTAAATATTTCAGCAGGTCTAGCTGCCCAAAGTCTTTGCAAATCTCCACATGTAAGTATATTTTCACGAACCAATTGGTAGCTTAGGCATACTGCCAAATCAAGGCCAGTGAGCCCATTTGGGGCTTCGTCCAGCGGGCAGTCTTTTTCATGCGGTGCGTGTGGTGCGTGGTCAGTAACTAATATGTCAATGGTGCCATCTTTTACGGCATTACGAAGACAAGCTACATCCTCTGGCGTGCGTAAGGGTGGGTTGACCTTAGCATTTGGGCCATAGCCCATGAGGGCAGTATCATCTAACAATAAATAGTGTGGGCAGGTTTCCGCTGTGACTTTTACGCCACGAGCTTTGCCCCATGCTATTAAATCCACTGCACGTTTGCAAGAAACGTGAGCAATGTGTACGGGTAGGTTTAGGTATTCTGCAAGTAAAATATCACGCGCAACGTGCATGGCTTCGCCCACGTCAGGTTGACCCTTTACCCCAAGGTTGCCACTGGTAACACCCTCATTCATATGGGCATTTTTGGCAAGTGATGCATCTTCACAATGGTCAATAACAATTAGATTAAGGTCGGATGCATATTCCATAACTCTACGCATAAGGTCTGTATTTTCCATGGAGTGCCCATCATTGGAGATGGCAACACAACCAGCATCTTTAAGCTCGGCTAGTGGAGCCAATTCCTTACCCAAAAGACCTGTGGTAGCAGCGCCCACTGGGTAAACATGCGGCCCATGCGGGAAAGCTCTCTTACCAGCTTCAATAATAAACTTAGTAACGGCTGCATTGTCATTGGTTGGGTTGGTATTTGCCATGCACATAACAGCACCAAAACCACCGTGGGCAGCGGCACTAAGGCCTGAGGCTACATCCTCTTTATATTCATAGCCAGGCTCACGTAGGTGAACGTGAGCATCTATGAAACTTGGAAAGAGCAATAAATTGCTTGCGTCAAATATTTCTGCCTCCTTGGGCACGGGTTTGGCCGCTGGAGTCATGGTTTTAATGAGGCCATCTTCCACATAAACATTAACTTGAGCATCAAGATAAGTGGCGTTTTTAATGCATAACATATATAGTCCTTAGTGGTTTTTGTTAATCTTTACGGTGAGCTAATAAGTAAAGTACAGCCATGCGCGTGGCAACACCTGCTGCCACTTGGTCAAGCACGAGGCAATCTGGAGCATCTGCCACGGCTGAGGATATTTCAAGCCCTCTGTTCATGGGGCCTGGGTGTAAAATTTTGGCATTGGGGTTAGCTAGTTTTAAATGATCAAGCGTTAAACAATAGCGGCGGGCATATTCTGCCACTGAGGGGAAAAGGCCAGCATGTTGACGCTCCAACTGTAGGCGCAGGCACATGATGGCGTCAACACCTTCCGCAGCGGCATTTAGATCATTATAAACATCGACAGGCCAAGTGTTTATGCCTGCTGGGAGTAAGGTGCGTGGTGCACAAACTCGTATATTTACACCAAGCATGGTTAATAAATCTATGTTGGAGCGAGCCACGCGGCTATGGGCAATATCGCCAAGGATAAGTAAGGTTTTGCCAGCAAACTCCTTACCCCAGATTTGGCGCAAGGAAAAACTGTCCAACAGGGCTTGGGTTGGGTGAGCATGCCAGCCGTCACCGCCATTTACAATGCTACAAGATAAACGCTCCGCCAGATAGTTTGCCGCACCACTGCTTGAATGGCGGATGACAATAATATCTGGGCTCATGGCCTCAAGGGTAAGGCTTGTATCCTTTAAGCTTTCGCCTTTAGTGATGCTTGAGCCTGTTTTGCCAAGGCTAAAAGTATCTGCTGAGAGGCGTTTGCCTGCAACGTCAAAAGAAGTCTTGGTGCGCGTGCTATCTTCTGAGAAGAAAAGAATGATGCTTTGCCCTTTTAATATGGGGACTTTTTTAATGGGCCTTGCATTAATTTCTTGAAAACTTGAAGCCAAGTCAAGGATATGTTGAATATCCTCCACATTGAGTTGGCGTATGTCCAATAAATCTTTGTGAGTCCAACGATAGTCTTTAGGTTCCATGGTATACCTTACCTGATTTTAGCCGAAAAAAAACCCCATATAATGGGGAATACAAAACATATACTATATAAAAAGGCGTAAATTAACGCAAAATTTACTTTTATTAATAACCATAATTTTGCCCTCAAAAAGCACTATACCTTGACGTGCCAAAGGTGTAAAGAGAAAGAACGAGGTGAAATTTTAAAAAGATTGGGAGGGAGATATATATTGTGCTGATTTCATTTATTATATTTTTATTGTGCGGTGCTGTTGCTGGTGTGTTTGCGGGGCTCTTGGGCATTGGCGGTGGCGTAATTATTGTGCCTATTTTAACTTTTGTTTTTACATATATGAAGATTGAGCCAACTCTCATTCATCACCTTTGCCTTGGGACTTCGCTTGCAACAATTATGGTAACGGCAATTTCCAGTGCTAGGGCCCATAATAAGCGTGGGGCTGTGCGTTGGGATGTGGTCAAGGCCATTACACCAGGGATTTTGTTAGGAACATTTTCAGGTGGCCTTGTGGCGGCAAATATTCCTGCCGCACATTTAAAAGCCATTTTTGTTTGTTTTATATATATTGTTGCCTTGGATATGCTTATTGGTAAAAAGCCCAAAGGTAAACATGAGTTACCAGGTGCACTCGGAACCTCTGCTGTGGGTGTTGTAATTGGTACAATTTCAAGCTTCGTGGGCATTGGTGGGGGCACTATGTCTGTGCCATTTATGTCTTTTTGTTCAGTGCCTATGCATACAGCCGTTGGAACATCGTCTGCCATTGGCTTTCCCATTGCATTTGCAGGTACATTGGGCTATGTTGTGGGTGGATTTGAGCAAACGGGATTGCCAGATGGAACGCTTGGTTATGTGCATGTATTAGCATTTTTAGGCATTGCTGCTTCAAGCTATTTTACTGCACCAGTTGGAGCAAAAATTGCGCATAAGTTGCCAGTGGCTACACTTAAAAAAATATTTGCTATTTTTCTTATATTCGTAGCGTCAAGGATGCTTTGGAGTTTATTAGCTTAGGAAATTATTATGGCCTTAAAAAATACTTACAATGCAAAATTAGCTGAATCTGTTTGGTGGAATTTACTGCTTTTAACAGCAGGATCTGCCTTGTTCTCCATTGGCATTCAATCCATCGCTGTGCCTCATGGTTTAATGTCTGGTGGGGTTATGGGTATATCCATGCTCACTTGGTATAGCACTAAACTTTTGTCTGTTCCTGTGTGGTATTTGATAATTTGTATTCCCATTAGTTTGTTTGGCTGGTTTTTTGTAGGGCGTGTGTTTTTAATGTACTCCATGTATGCCATTGCTTGTACTACAACATTTGGGCATCTTGTTAATTTTGAAATAACTATAGACCATGAATTATACGCCGCTATTCTTGCGGGTATAATCAATGGTGCTGGTTGTGGGATGATGCTACGCTCCTTGGGTAGTGCAGGCGGTACAGATATAATTGCCGTGGCTATTAGAGAGCGCTGGAATGTAGCTGTTGGCAAAACTAACTTTTTAATAAACGCTGGTATATTTTCATTAAGTGCAATAATTATTGATATAGACGTCATTATTGCATCAACTATAATGGTGTTTATTTCCGCCAATACTCTTGAATATGTGCTTAAGCTTTTTAACCAGCGTAAAATGGTTATGATTATTTCAGATCATGCTGAAATTTTAGCAGAAGCCCTCATGCTTGAGCATAAATTTGGGGTAACGCTTGTGCATGGTAAGGGTGGGTATTCTGGTAGTGATAGGGATATTATACTTACCGTGACTAACAATATGGCCCTTAAACAATTGGAGCATTTGGTATTTAATATTGATGAACACGCTATTTTTATTGTGGAAAATACTTTCTATGTATCTGGTGGGCAATTTGCGCGCAAGATTTATAAATAATTGTTGGAGAGATAATGTTTTTTGTGAGTAAAAGAAATGTCGAAACTTCCATCCCTTGTAAGGAATGTGAACATAAGCTAATGGCTGTAAAAACCTGACGCGCTATAATTTTGCGTTGCGTGCAATGCCAAAAAGATTTCCCATTAGCAGATTATATACAGCATATGGATGATGCTTTAGAAAATTTTTTAGAAAGTTCTTATTGTGATAGGGTCTAAATAAATTAATCGCATTGTCAATAAAGTATTTGGTTGGCAAAAAATAAAAAATAGTATAACGTCGCCGCGTATATCAGCTTAGAGTCGCTTAGGTAATAATTAACTATGTAGTTTGCTTTACTTAATCATCTTAAGCAAGCTTCATAAGGACATCGATTGTGAAAAAGCCCTTTTATCTTTCCTTTCAGTTAAAAGTTGTACTAGGTTTATTACTTCTTATTAACCTGCCCTTTTTTATTGTTTATCAATTTGGCTTAGACTTAGTCGAAGACGCGCTTACCCATGAAAAAGAAAATAAGCTCATGGCTATTACTAGAGTATTAGACTCTATTATTGGCCCTGCAGGTTATGATGGTATTTTACGCAGTGCTGATATGATGGATGGCTCTCGTGATGAAAAAATCAAAGCCATTAACATTGCATTACGAGGGGCAGCCAATAAAATTTCACAATCATCTGAAGG
>CAYJCI010000116.1:0-6524 GCA_964368595.1 uncultured Desulfovibrionaceae bacterium | reverse complement strand
ACCACTTTCTGGTATGATTTGAAAAACAGCATCCCCCTTAGTCATATTTTGCCCAGCCAGTGGTATATTTTGGGTTAAATAACCATTTATGGGGGCATGAATCAATGTAGGGTCTGGTAATTGAATGGGCATGGGGTTTTGCTTGGCAACATTTTTACTATTACGAATAGCGTGAAGCTCGGCCTCAATGGCGCTACGGCTTTGGCTTGCATGCTCAAATGTGGCTTTAGCATTTTGCAAGTTTTGCTTGGCAATGGCTTCTTTTTGACGAGCTGTTGCCTTTTCCGCTTCTGTGCCGCCTTTTGCATCAATATTACGCATGTTTAATAAGGCTTTTGCGTGTTCAATGGAGCGTTGCTCAACAATGGCTTTGCGAGAGCCTTCTTCATGCCTTGCAAGGGCAATGCGTTCAACCATATCTTCCGCGGCTTTTTGTGCTGCGGCAACACGCTCAGCATTTAATGTATTTGTATCAATAGTGCCTTGCACTAAGGCTTGAGCTGCAGCCATTTGTTGCATATAGTCGCCAGCTTCAAGCTTTGCTAGTAATTGCCCTGTTTGCACATAAGCATTAGGCTCAACCAAAACTTCAGCTAGTCCACTGCTCATTGGTGCAGGCACAGGCACAAAACCTGCTGATAAAATGCTATTTTCACTTACAGTTCTACCACCATAAAGCCATGCAAAAAAAGCAATCAAGCAGGCAATTAAGATTAAAAATAGGATGACAGAAATTCTGCTCTTGCGCTTTGGGGCTTTGGTCGTGGGCATTTCTAGGGTAAGTGACATAACAACTCTTTATGTTTTATCGTGTGCAATACTATCTTTAATTAATCCATCGTCATGGGCAAATTTATCATAAAAATTTTGTTCGGCTTGAGAATCACCAATTAAAAACATCTCTTCACCTTGGGTTAAGATATGCTCAGGGTTGGGGTTTATGTGCATAATGCCATTAATGTCACGCAAAGCGGCAACGCTACAATGCGTTAAGCTACGAATGCCACTGCTCATAAGCTGTTTGCCGTGTAATTCCTTACCAACGGCAGAGCGGAAGATTTTTAAACCTTCATTAAGCATAAAAATCTTACCAGGGGCTAGTAAATTAATAATACTGCTTGTCATCATGGATGCAAGCGATAATACCAAGTCCGCACCAGCAGCATGCAATATACCAACGTTGCGGTCAAGAGTAGCACGGCTAATAATTTGAATGTCAGGGCGTAAGCGCCTGCAATATAATGTTAAATAAATGTTAGTGTCATCGTCATGGGTGGTGATTAAAACAGATGGGCTTGTGCGAATCCCCGCATTTTCTAAAATATCAATATCCGCTGCATCACCAATAATCATGTTTTCTGAAAGCAAGTTATGGCGTAGGCGTGGGTTTTTATCCACGATGCGATACTCACGCATTATGCCTTCAAGATGCTGCGCTGCAGCCATGCCCACACGACCACCGCCCAAGATAAGCACAGGGCCAGTTTGTTGCTCGTTCATGCGCTCGCCAAGCAATCTATCCACAGCCTTAATTTGCTCCTGCGTGCCAGACATTACAAGCACGGATGCATCAGTAAATACTGTCGTTGGCTGAGGGAATATGAACTTACCACGCTCCCAAACTCCAACCACATTAACGCCAGTTTTATTGCGTAGTTCGCAGTCAATAAGGCTTTTGCCAACAAGCACAGTACGCATGGCAGGCGCTTCTGCAATGATTAAGTCTTTATATTGGTTAATAACGCTTGAAGGTGCTTGTTCGTTAATCACGCGCCTTGCTAGGGCAATGCCCAGTAGTTTATGGAATTGAATAACATGAGTTGCGCCAGCAAGGCTTAAAATGTCAATGGCATCATCACTTTGCACGCTTGAAACTATGGGCACATCGCTATTTACATCTCTAGCTGTAAAGGTAATGTTGGTATTGCGCATGTCATTATCAAGGGCAATGAGCATGGCAGCACTTTCAAGATGCAAGTTTTTATAAACAGTGCTTTCATCGTGGTCACCCACAATGGCATTATAGCCTTGGTCTATGAGGTCAAGCGTTGCTTGGGTTTCATTGCATAGCAATACGCATTTTGTGCCATAGCGCTCAAGAGCATCAACAGTATTTAACGTAAGCGGGCTTATGCCAACGAAGATTAAATGATCCTTGGTTGAAGTGGGTATATCTCTAGGTGTGCTTTGTTTCCTTTGGGCTTCAAGCCAAGGTGCGTAGAAAAATTGAATAAAGGTGAAGGGTAGCATAACCAGCAGCAGGATTACGCCAGAAATCATTACAATGATTGAAAATAATCGCCCTGTATCTGAAGTAAATGTAATATCACCAAAACCTAGGGTGGACATAACAGTAAGCGTCCAATAAACACCAGTTACCCAAGAGTGTTCCTGCTCTTCAAACTGCATAATATAGTGGAAGATGATGCTGTAGGCGGCTATTAATAATATGAGTAGCAAAACAAAACGCAATAAAAAAGCGATATTACGCTTTGCGCCACGTTGTTGCATGAATATTGTAAGTTGTGAAGAAATAAATTTCATTCCTTTTTAATACTTCCAAAAACACGCTAGGGCAATATTTTTTTATGCGCCTTGTTAGTACATTGACTTATTATATATATGATATATATATTTTTGAGAGGAAAATACTATGAATGAAGAAAATAAACCTAATCAAGATGTAGTGGCACAAGATGCCGAACTAACAAACATAAATTCACAAGATATTGAAGCTATAGTTAAAAATATTAATCTAGCTGACCCTTCCCTTGATGTAACCTATGGCACTAAGACCATGCAGGATATTTCTCGCTTTTCAGATGATTTACTCTCAAGAGTTAGAGCTAAAGACTCTGGTGAAATTGGCGAATCCTTAACCAATCTTATGTTAAGAGTTAAGGACGTTGACGTAACTCAGATGAATAATGAGCAAAGCTTTTTGGAAAAATTGCCCATAATTGGCTCATTGTTTAATAAAATTGAAAAAACTGTAGCTCAATTTGATACTCTAGCTGAACAAGTTGAAATCATAAGCGACCAACTAGACACTGCCATGCTAGGCCTGCTTAAGGACGTTGAGGTACTTGAGCAATTATATCAACATAATGAAACTTTTCATGGCGAGCTCTCCGTCTACCTTGCAGCAGGCAAGCAAAAGCTGGAGGAAGCTAGAACTGTTGATTTACCAAAGCTTCAAGCTGAGGCTGAGCAGTCTGACAATGCTCTTGATGCTCAAAAAGTCCGCGATTTTGCAGATCAAATTAATCGTTTTGACCGTCGCTTGCACGATTTAGAAATCTCTCGAACTATTACAATTCAAACAGCTCCGCAAATTCGCCTTATTCAATCTAATAATAGGGCACTTGCTCAAAAAATTCAAACTAGTATTTTAACCACTATTCCCATTTGGAAAAATCAAATGGTGCTAGCTCTAACCCTACATGGGCAAAAAGGTGCCGCAACCATTCAAAAAAATGTAGCTGATACTACTAATGAACTTTTACGCAAAAATGCCGCCATGCTAGAGCAAGCTGCAGTGGATACAACTCGCGAAGTTGAAAGATCCATCGTAGATGTAGAAACTTTGCGTGAGGTGCACTCTAAATTAATTTCCACCATTGACGAAACCCTACGCATATCTCAAGAAGGCCGCCAAAAACGCCTTGAGGTTGAAAAAGAACTAGTCAATATGGAAAGTCAGCTTAAAGATAATCTTAAAGACTTGGCCGAACGTAAAAAACAACAAAGTATTGAGAGCGCCCAAGGATAAAGCTAAAGCATGCCAGTAATATTAGACGATTCTTCAGAAAATCAAAGCTTTTTCCAAAAAGCTTTGGATTATGCCAAGGGTTTTGGTAAACGCATTGTGGTGCACGTTTGTGCCTTATTATGTGCGGCCGTTGTTGCAAGTTCAGTGGGTGGAGTATCTGCATTTTTAGGTACTTATTTTGGACTAATTTGCCTTGTTGCTCGTGAAAGTTGTGTCAAAACCAAGTGGCTTTTACCCTCAAGCCTTGGCCTTGTTCAAGCGGCACTTTGTTTATTTATGGGCTTGCCTTTGTATCAATGCATTTTTTGGGGCGGCATGCAAAGCTTTGTGCAGCGTATCTTTGCTAAGCGTTTTGAACTTGGCTTTGAATGGTTTATTTGCATATTCTTAATTCCAGTATCCCTTAGTTATTTATTAAGTTTGCCTAATGTTATCTTCCTCTTAGCTTCATTTGCCGCCATTGCTGTTAGTGGTAGTATTTTTTGGCGCCTATATAAACCCAAGAATGCAAAAGATGATAAAAAATCCAAAGCAAAAGGTGAACCAATTAAGCAAGATAGCCCCAAGGAAGAGCCCCTTGACCCATTTGAAGATTACCGTAAATCCATTGCAAAAATGCGTGTAAAGCAAATACTTTTGCCCAAAAAACTACAAAGCACAGTACAGGCATTAACTATGTCCGCTGAATCTATTATTATATGTATGACGGAAGATAAGCGCGACCTTGACGCCGGCAAGCGTTTTTTAAACCGCTATTTGCCAGCGGCGCACTCCGTACTTGATAACTATAGCCGTCATGCCAAAGATGCCGCCACCAATCCGCAGGTGGCAAAGGCACTTAGCCAAAGTGAGGATGTATTAATCCGCCTTGAACAAGCCTTTGCTTACGAACATAATCATTTGCAAAAAAATAATATTGATGATTTTTCTGCGGAGCTAAATGTGCTCGATACGCTACTCAAAATGGATGGAAAATAAGCAGAGCGTTGAAAAATATTTGCTTGAACGCCTGTTGATTTTTTATGTCTTTCCACCACGTCATTCTAATTGTAATCATTTTCTAAATTAGAATAACGTAGATTTTTTATGCTTTTCTGCATTTAAAATATAATTTTTTCTTGACAACTCCCACAGAAAAAGTTTATGCATTCCCTCTTTGCAAAGTATTAACTTTGCTAATTTAACGGAGGAAAGTATGCCTACAATTAATCAGCTTATCCGTAAAGAACGGAAAGTAGTGGAAAAACGCAAAAAAACCCCAGCTTTGCAGGCTTGCCCGCAA
The DNA here is from genome assembly GCA_964368595.1 of uncultured Desulfovibrionaceae bacterium. GTDB lineage: Bacteria > Desulfobacterota > Desulfovibrionia > Desulfovibrionales > Desulfovibrionaceae > CAYJAD01. The sequence continues at coordinate 1,470 of CAYJCI010000116.1, read as the reverse complement.
CGTCGTGGCGTTTGTACTCGTGTTTATACCACAACACCCAAAAAGCCTAACTCAGCCCTACGTAAAGTTGCTCGTGTGCGCTTAACCAACGGTATTGAAGTAACAGCTTACATTCCGGGTGAAGGCCATAACTTGCAAGAACACTCTGTGGTTATGATTCGTGGTGGTCGTGTAAAAGACTTACCAGGTGTTCGTTATCACATTGTTCGCGGTACTCTTGATACAGCAGGTGTTGCTGATCGTCGTAAGAGCCGTTCCAAGTATGGTGCAAAGCGTCCTAAATAGTAACAAGCTTGCTGTGCAAGTTTGCGCCACCAACGCCTGCGTAGCAGTCGGGTGGTAAGGCACAAAAATCAGTCATAAACGGGCAAGCAAAGCTCACCCTATTTCTGATTTTTGATCGCATTAACAAGCGTTAATGCTTCGACATCCTCAGAAAGGATGTCATAGTAACAAGCTTGCTGTGCAAGTTTGCGCCACCAACGCCTGCGTAGCAGTCGGGTGGTAAGGCACAAAAATCAGTCATAAACGGGCAAGCAAAGCTCACCCTATTTCTGATTTTTGATCGCATTAACAAGCGTTAATGCTTCGACATCCTCAGAAAGGATGTCATAGGACACTAGGTTAAGGAAATTTTTTTGTATGTGGCAGCGTACGCCATACCTATCTAATAGGTCGGGCCGGTGACGCTAGCATGTAATCACATTTTTTAAGGAGAGCAGTATGCCCCGTAAAGGTCCAATTCCTAAAAGGGAAATTTTACCAGATCCACTTTATGGCAGCCGCCTTGTAACTAAGTTTGTTAACCGTCTTATGTATGACGGTAAAAAAGGTGCTGCTGAAAAGATTTTCTATTCAGCCCTTGAAACTTTAGCTGAAAAAAGCGGTGAAGAACCAATGCGCGCCTTTGAAAAGGCTCTTGATAACGTAAAACCTCATCTTGAAGTTAAAGCCCGCCGCGTGGGTGGTGCAACATATCAAGTACCTATGGAAGTGCGCCCTGACCGCCAAGTTTCTTTATCCATTCGTTGGCTTATCAACTATTCACGTTCACGTGGTGAAAAAGGCATGACCGCAAAGCTTGCCGCAGAGTTATTGGATGCATTCAATAGCCGTGGTGGCGCCGTTAAAAAGCGTGAAGATACCCATCGTATGGCTGAAGCCAACAAAGCTTTTGCTCACTATCGCTGGTAAAAACGGGCTTTGCCCATAGTAAATTGCTTAATATAACCGCATTATAGGTGCTAGAACCTGTAATGCGGTTAAATTACAAATAAATTATAACATTTCCTTTAGGAGTAAAACAGTGTCACGCACCGTTGCAATTAATAAACAGCGTAATATTGGTATTATGGCCCACATTGATGCGGGTAAAACTACCACTACTGAGCGTATTTTGTTCTATACTGGCGTTTCCCATAAAATTGGTGAAACTCACGACGGCGAATCCACCATGGACTGGATGGAGCA
>CAYJCI010000115.1:0-6549 GCA_964368595.1 uncultured Desulfovibrionaceae bacterium | reverse complement strand
CTAATTAATTGCGATTAAAATCTAGTTTTTAGCCATATCCTCTTTAGCCTTACTCTGCCAAGCTATGAGATGCTCACGTAATACTGCTATATTAATCGGTTTTGTAATATGAGCATCCATACCAGTTTGCAAACTAAGCTCTTTATGAGCCTTAGTAGCATGAGCAGTGACGGCAAAAATTGGCAATTCTCCCTTATAATATCCAGGGATTTGGCGTATAATCTTAGTAGCTTCAAGCCCATCCATTACAGGCATTTGAATGTCCATAAATACATAAGCAAAAACTTGCTGCTTGCATTTTTCCACTGCTTCTAAGCCATTTTCTGCAATGAATACATTAAAACCCAAGTCCTCTAAAATCACCTTACCAATTTCTAAATTGGTCACATTATCATCAACCAACAATACATCATGGTTATCGTCAGCGTAAATATCAGTACTGGTGGCGCCTTGCGTATGAATTGCCTCATCATGGTATGAGTCAACACCCCACAAGTTGAATTGAACAGTAAATGTTGAACCAACGCCAACTTCACTTTCAACACAAACACTGCCGCCCATATGCTCTACAATTTTTTTACACAAAGTAAGGCCTAAGCCAGCGCCTTCGGATATTCTGGTGTACCCTTGTGACACTTGCTCAAAAGGTTGGAAGATACGCTCAAAATCTCTTTTATCAATACCAAGGCCAGTATCTTCAACAGCAATTTTTATGGAGTAGACATTATCTTCCCTAGAAACAAGCTTGATTTTCACTGTAATGCTACCCTGCTGTGTATATTGCGCAGCATTATGGCAAAGAATTTTCAACACTTGCTCTAAGCGCGGACCATCACCTAGATAATGCATGGGCATATTGGCATCTGTGTCAAAAACAACATTAATCTGCTTGCGAGCGACCTCTGCCCTAAGCTCTACGCCCACATCATATAATATCTTCTCCAAGAAAAATGGCTTGTTATTTAAATCAAATTGATCTGCTTCAATATCTGCAACATCTATAATGTTATTAATGATACTCAATAAATGAACGCCAGATTCTTTAATTTTTTCAAAATTGTTTTGCATGGCAGGATCAAGATCTTTTTGCAAAGATATTTGAGTTATACCAAGAATAGCATTAAGTGGCGTGCGTAATTCATGGCTCATATTTGCAAGGAAGTGATCCTTAGCATGATTGGCCTTTTCAGCCAAAACAAGAGCATTTTGCAATGCATCTCGCTTAATGTTTAATTCATTAAGCATGGCTTTTTCTTCACGCAAATCACGTACATATACGAGTAATACATTTTCACCATCGTATTGCATAAGTTCAATACTAAGTTCGGTTGGGAATTCAGCACCATCGGCAGTCTTAAACATCCATTCAGTACGCAAAGAGCCCATAAGTATGGCGGCAGCATTTAACTCTTTACACAAAACATCAGATGGCGTTCCACATGGTTGCAATTCAGGCGAGCCACGGAAAAAGTTTTCCAAACAATCTTCTTTACTTTCAAAACCCAAGCTTTTCCAAAGAAAAGAGTTAGCATCAATTATACAGCTATCACTCCACATGCTAATGCCAATGGGGGCATTATTAAACATAAAAACAGCGCGATCTTGAGTTTTGCCAATTTCATATTGCAAGTTTTTTTCATAAGTTAAATCTTGCACCATGCACAATGAAACAACCTTACCCTTAAAATATATACGCTCAGCATGTACTCTAATGTACAAATCTTCGCCAGTGGCAGTAATATGCTTCCATTCATAAATGGCCCAGCCCTCACTGCGAATTTTTTTATTTATTAAGTAGGCTAATTTGTAAGAAGTTCTTCCGCAAGGTTGAACTTGTGGGGAAAAATTATGAAAATTACGGGCCAGCTCTTCTTTTGAATCGATTTTGAGCATTTCTAACAATCTGGGATTACAATCCATGAGGTTAAACTCACTATCCCATAAAGAAATTCCCATTATTTTGGAACTATACAAGGCCTTTAAGTGAACACTCACCTCTTCTGGATTATCTTTAGTATAGCGCTCCACATCCAAAGCACGTGTATAAGCCACACGCACAGGTTCACCATGAAAAGTCATTTTGGTGATGGTTACTTCAGCAGGTATCATTTCACCATCAACATTGCGATGTAACCATTGAGTGGTAATTGTATTTTTTTCTTTTAATTCATCAAGCACTTGCTCAAGTCTGACATTAGTTGGGGTACCGCAGATTTGCATAAGCATGGATGAATCTATAAAATCTGTGCCGCCCTTAAGTTCGTTCTTATTTTTTAATCCAAGCATTTCTAGTATGGTTTTATTGCATGCAATCAGCATATTTTGCTCACTCCATATGCATATGCCAATGGGAATGCTATCAATAGTTGTTTGCACTTGTTCCAATGAACAATTTTCTAAAATATACTGCATGAAAAACCTCAAAAAATACGATTAGATTATTAAAAACTCAAGCTAATACCTCGCCAAATAAAATTCTATGAAGGGAGAATAGCACATTCACGCACCACTAGCAACATAAAAAGCAAAAAACAACGATAAAATATAACTTTCCAGACTTAACGCACCATAAAATATTCACATCACCCCTCAAAAGCTGTAAAGTTTTTCCACAGTTAAATTTCAAACTAAGCATATTTTATACAACTTAACAAATTTTTCCCCAATTAACCGTAAAAACTAGCCTTTAACATTTGCCCGCATCAAAACATAGTAAAACAATGCATTTTCTCGGAATAATCGAAGAAAAAATTAAAAAAAATTTCAAAAACAGCTTGACAATCTTCAAAGCATTGATTTTTGGGCATACAAAAAAAGATGATTTTCATTGAAAACAAGAGAAAATAGGAGCAGTGTATCTATCTCACTGTGGAAAACTTGGGATATTCCATTGAGAATCATTTCTCAATCAACCCCAAAACCCCTTCTAATAGGGGAAAATCTGCTAATGGTATAAATGCTAATATTATTAAAAAAATTCTTATTTTTTAAACTCTTACATCCTTTGTTTAGGATTTTTCACTTGGGGAAACTTTTCTTTCCTAAGTAGCTCATATGGACTTTGAGCAAAATTAAGTTTTACCTTAAAAATGTCGTCATGGAAACGCAATGGCTAAATATATGTGAAAAACTCCAAAAAACGCTAGATTTTAGCGTTTATAAAGTTTGGATCGCCCCCCTTCAAGCAAGTGTAGAGCATAATGTGGTGCATATTACAGCACCTAGCCATTATGCCATCACTCGCATTAAGGAGCGTTTGCATACTGCCATTTGTGAAGCCGCAGCAAGCACACTTGATATTTCACCACAAAGTGTTGAGCTTACCTTTAGTGTGGCTGACCCTGCAACCCTTGCACGCAATAAAGAAGCACAAGCCGAGCAAATCAAGCTTGTTAGCACAAGTGAACTAACTAAAGAAAAACGCAGCCAGCTTGACTTGCCAATATCTGCGCCAACAATACTACCACTTGTGCGCTGGCGCTATGATTTTGATGATTTTGTAGTAGGGCCAAGCAATGCTGTTGCTGTGGCGGCGGCTCAAGATATTTGCCGCAAAGGTGGGCATGTAGAAACATTGTTTGTCAGTGCGGCTTCCGGACTTGGCAAAACTCACCTAATTCATGCCATTGGGCAAAACTTAGCTCGCGAAAATGGCAGCGCCAAGGTTGGCTACTTAACAGCAGAAGACTTCACCACGCATTTTGTACATTCAAGCCGTACCAACAACATGGATGCATTTAAGAATTCATTACGCGACCTTGATGTATTATTACTAGACGATGTACACGTATTCCAAGGCAAAGCAAGAACTCAGGATGAGGCCCTTGCCACCATCAAAAGCCTTCAAGCAAGAGGTAGCAGGGTAGTTCTTACATCATCTTTCAGTGCACGTGAGCTTCATAAATTAGATGGGCAATTAGTATCACACTTCTGCTCTGGCCTACTAGCTCATATGGATAAACCCACTCTTGACATGCGCCGCTCAATCCTTGTGCAAAAAGCTCGCATGCATCAAGTGCTTTTGCCTGACACAGTCACAGATGTATTGGTAAACCATTTACACCATGACGTACGTCAATTGGAAAGCTGCTTAAATAATTTAATTTTCAAGGCACGTTACTTAAAAACAGAAATCAGCATCGAACTTGCAATGGATGTTTTAACCCAATTTGCTAAGGTTGAAGCTGTGCTTGATTTTGACAAAATTATCAAACTAGTGTGCGACAGCTATGGATTAATCCCAAGCCAGCTGATATCACGCAGTCGCCGTAAAAACTGCGTGCATGCACGTGATACCATTTATTACCTAACCCGTAAGCATACTGACATTTCCTTACAAGATATTGGTAGCCGCTTTAACCGCAATCACACCACTGTCATTAAGGGCATTGCCACCATTGAGCGTGAGCTATCGCGCCAAACCTCCCATGCACGCCAAATTGCCAACACCCTACAATTAGTAGAGCGCAATGCCGGCATTTATGGTGCATAGATAATATACTTCACCTCAACTATCTTGAATTTAGTTACTCATTAGCCTTTAGCGTATCACGCTGTAGAAGCGCCTATTCGCAAGCCTCTACGCATTTCACTACTATTTATAAATAATGAGCAGCGTTAATCAGCATAGTGTTATTTTGTTGGTGCAACATTAAAATCAGCTTGTCATTATTGTTGAAGTTGCGCCCAATTCTGCAATGAAACAAACAAATTTCAATTACATTTTATAGTCATGTGATTTTTTTAACAAAGTTTAATTAAAAAAAATCCTTAGGCTTTACAGTAAATTTTCAGCACATTTTTTAGCTAAAAAGCTTGACCACAATCAAGGCCTATGGTAGATTTCAACTGCTTTGTGAAATGAGGCACGAAGCTCGCCATTAAACGAGGAGTGCCGCATGAATTTTGGCAAAAGGCTTAAAGCCAAGAGTGATACCATGCAAGTTTTTGCAACGGCAGGGACAATTGGTATGCACATGGTAAGTGGTCCCATGGTGGGCTTTGCCATAGGTTACGGACTTGATAAATGGCTTGATACCTCACCTTGGTTGAAGCTAGTTTTTTTCATAATAGGCATTGGGGCAGGTTTTCTCAATGTATATGAAGATAGCAAGAAAATTTTGCGAAGTATGCAAAAAGAAGACCGCAAGGTAAGCCAAGTTGAGGAAAAAAGTGAGCAATAACTCAAGTTCAAAGCTTGGTTTGTTAAGTAGCATTACACATAAGATTGAAGCATGGCTTTGGCGAAGGGGATTCCATAACCCAGCCATACGCGCCCTACTACGCGATCAAATATGTTTTTTGCTACTTAGTTTAATGGTTGGGCTAATTGCCCTACCTTGGACAGGACTAGCCTTGCATTTTGCCTTAGGAGTTTTGGTTTTTGTAAATGTATTTGCCGGCATAGCTAAGCATTTACTCTCACTAAACCTTAATACATACTCCTCGGGCCTTTTGATGGGGGTGCTTTTTCGCACCACGTTGAGATTAGGAATAACCGCCATACTTTTGTATGTGGTACTTATTGTGTATAATGCTTCGGCCGTAGCACTTGCATGTGGTGTAACTGCAAGTATGGCTGTGGCCCTTGGAACCTTTGCCCAGCAGTATTTAGGGCATAAGCAGTAAGGAGCGATTATTATGGCAGGTAGTTTGCCGCATCCAGTGTTACTTTCCACTTTCTTCAACATGAATGAAGTCACCATCGGTGGACAGGTAGTTGAGTTTAGACACGTATTCTTTAGCTGGTGTGCCATTATACTTTTAGTAGTGGTAAGCCTAATCATGCGCCGTAACATAACAATGGTGCCGGGGAAGCTTCAAAACTTCTTTGAAACCATAATCGACACTATGGAAAACTTCATCCATGAAAACCTTGGAGATGAAGGCAGGAAATATGTCCCACTGCTTGCTGGCATATTCATATATCTTATCACCATGAATTTACTTGGCCTTGTGCCAGGATTTGACGCACCAACAGCTAACCTTAATACCACTGTTAGTATGGCCCTTGTGGTCTTTGTATACTACAACATCGTAGGTATTCAACGTTGGGGTGCACACTATATTAATCACTTTACTGGCCCATCAAAGGCCCTTATTCCGCTAATGTTCCCTCTGGAAGTGGTGTCACACATTTCTCGCCCACTTTCTCTATCATTACGTCTTTTCGGTAACATCCGCGGTGAGGAAATCGTTATCATCCTATCCTTTGTAATGGCACCAGTTCTTAGTAGCTTGCCCATTTACGCCTTGTTCTTACTTGGCAAATGCATGCAGGCCTTCGTGTTCTTTATGCTAACCATGATTTACATCAAAGGTTCGCTCGAGCACGCGCATTAAAATTAGCCGCAAGGCCAAATTAGTGGGGAATGGTCTTCGGACCTAAACATATAACAATCTTAAGGAGTACAACATGCGTAAATTCCTAATGGTCGCCTTAAACACCGTAGCCCTAGTGGGCATGGCCTCTCTAGCTTTTGCTGCAACTCTTGAGCCTGCTGGTCTTGCTACCACAGCTTTTGCCTCTGCCTTTGGTATTGCTATTGC
>CAYJCI010000114.1:0-6564 GCA_964368595.1 uncultured Desulfovibrionaceae bacterium | reverse complement strand
AACGGCTTTGCCGCCCGTTGGGTCGAACTTCCTGCGACCGCAAAGCGGTGTTTGGCGTGGGCGTGTCTTTTTTGAAAAATGCGTGGAAACTCATTTTTCAGCATCAACTAATTATAGGCGCATGGTTTCGTTATCATCGTCCTTTGGTAGTACCTCACGAGGCACTGCGCGGGATCCTCAGCCGCATGGGAATACTGCAATGTTGTAATGCTTAACTAAGCGGCCAACTATGTAGATTACAGCGACGCAAACAATTGCAAGTAATATTTGATTCATACTAACCTCACTAGTTATTAGTAATCTTTCCTATATTCCATTTCATACTAAATTGCAAAGCTATTTTCAGGTCAATTTTTAAATACTAAAAAACTGCTTTGCGTGAGACAGCATCAACTAAGCTAGGTTTAGCTTTTAAGAACACTACGGAAGCAGATGGGATTAAGTTAATCGGGGATTTTGTGTAAAGAGGGGCTACATTCTCAGATAAAGTTTTTTGAAGGGGGTTTGGGGGAAACTTTTCTTCAGAAAAGTTTCCCCCAAAAAAGGCTTTAATCAATTTTATTTTTTAACTTCAGTATACTCAGCGTCAACAACGTCATCATCTTTTTTATCAGCACCAGCGCCAGCAGCATCAGCGGCTGGGCCTTCTGGGCCTGCGGCGCCTGCGTCAGCACCTTGTTGTTGGTAGAGTTGCTCAGCTAATTTGTAGGATGCTTGGGCAAGCTCTTCAGTGCTTTGTTTGATGGCTTCAACGTCTTCGCCTTCAATTAGGCCACGCAGGGCAGTGATTTTTTGCTCAATGTCGGCTTTAACTTCGGCATCGGCTTTATCACCAAGGTCTTTTAAGCTTTTTTCAGTGCCATAAATTAAGCTGTCAGCATGGTTGCGTGCTTCGATAAGTTCTTGTTTTTTCTTGTCATCACCAGCGTGAGCTTCAGCTTCACGCACCAAGCGTTGAATGTCATCTTCAGACAAGCCAGATGAAGCAGTAATTTGTATGGACTGCTCTTTGCCTGTGCCAAGGTCTTTGGCAGATACATTTACAATGCCGTTGGCATCAATATCAAAGGACACTTCAATTTGAGGTACGCCACGAGGAGCTGGTGGAATGCCAGTTAAGTCAAAGCGTGCCAGTGTCATGTTGTCGCCAGCCATGGGGCGTTCACCTTGTAGAACATGAATGGACACAGATGGTTGATTATCTGCTGCAGTGGTGAAGGTTTGGCTTTTTCTTGTGGGAATGGTGGTATTACGTTCAATTAATTTGGTGAACACTCCGCCCATGGTTTCAATGCCAAGAGAAAGAGGTGTAACGTCAAGTAATAGTACGTCTTTTACGTCACCAGCTAGGATGCCGCCCTGAATGGCAGCGCCCATGGCTACAACTTCGTCGGGGTTAACAGAGCGGTTAGGCTCTTTACCGAAGAATTCGCCAACTTTCTTTTGTACAAGTGGCATACGGGTCATGCCGCCAACAAGTACAACTTCGTCAATTTCATTGGATGATAGGCCAGCATCGGCAAGGGCTTTGCGGCATGGCTCAATGGTACGATCAACTAAATCTTCTACCAACTGTTCAAGTTTGGTTCTGGAGATTTTGATAAGCAAGTGCTTAGGGCCATTTTGGTCTGCAGTGATAAAGGGTAGGTTTACCTCAGTTTCCATGGAAGTGGAGAGGTCTTTTTTTGCCTTTTCAGCAGATTCTTTTAAGCGTTGTAGGGCCATGCGATCTTGGGCAAGGTCGATGCCATTTTCTTTCTTAAATTCTTGAACTAAGAAGTCGATGATGCGTTGGTCAAAGTCTTCACCGCCAAGGAATGTATCACCAGTAGTTGCGCGAACTTCAACAACATTATCGCCAACTTCTAGTATGGATATATCAAAAGTACCGCCGCCAAGGTCAAATACAGCAATCTTTTCATTGGCTTTGCGGTCAAAACCGTAAGCAAGAGATGCAGCAGTTGGCTCGTTTATGATACGCTTTACTTCAAGGCCAGCAATGCGGCCTGCGTCTTTAGTGGCTTGGCGTTGAGCATCATTAAAATATGCAGGAACGGTGATAACAGCTTCAGTAACAGTTTCACCAAGGTAGGCTTCAGCATCGGCTTTTAGCTTGGCTAAAATCATGGCAGAAACTTCTGGGGCACTGTAGGCGCGTGCGTCAACTTCAACGCCTGCATCACCATTGCTACCAGCTGCGATGGTATATGGTGAATGTTCTTTCCAGCGGGTTACTTCAGGTGTGTCGAAGCGGCGGCCCATAAGACGCTTTACAGCGAAAATGGTACGCTCTGGGTTGGTAACTGCTTGACGTTTAGCAATTTCGCCCACAAGGCGTTCTTTGTCGGTAAAAGCCACTACTGATGGAGTGGTGCGACCGCCCTCTGGGTTGGTTATGCATTTTGGGTCTTTGCCTTCCATGACATAAACGCAAGAGTTTGTGGTTCCAAGGTCAATACCTATTATCTTAGACATAAAAACTTCCTCCTAAATCGGGACTTTGCAACAATTGCATGCCCCTAAATATATAAAATCCACATGGGACTTCTGCTTAGGCTTACCCCAAGTTATTGGGGTGCGTGAAATATTTAAGTCTTGTTCTTGAGTCGTCTAGTGGTGAAGGGCATTTTTTTTCAGGAAAAGTAAAAAAAATTTGCCCCAAGTTTATTTTGAACAAAAACTTGGGGCAAAAAATAATGTGTAATTGATGATTAATTCATGGAGCGCTGGTCAATAATGCGTTGAGCCTTGCCCTCTGAACGTTGAATGGAGTGTGGCTCCACAAGGCGTACTTTAACAGAAACGCCAAGATATTCTTTAATGGTTTTTTGTATGGTAATTTCTTGCTGTTGTAATTTGCGAATTTCGTCTTGGAAGTTATCTTCAGCAATTTCAACTTTTACTTCCACCTTGTCCAAATTACCATCACGAGTAACAATAATTTGATAGTGTGGGGTTGTGCCTTCACTTTCAAGGATAATGCTTTCAATTTGCTGTGGGAATACGTTAACACCACGCACAATAAGCATGTCATCACTACGCCCTTGAATACGGCCAAGGCGAGCATGGGTACGCCCGCAGCTACATGGTGTATAATCTAATGTAGTAAGGTCACGGGTGCGGTAGCGTAAAAGTGGAATGCCTTCCTTGGTTATGGTGGTGATAACAAGCTCGCCAAGCTCACCAGCTGGAAGCTGTTTGCCTGTGATTGGGTCTATAATTTCAGGGATGAAATGATCTTCAAAAATATGCATGCCGCATTTTGCTTCCACGCATTCCATGGCAACGCCAGGTCCTATGATTTCTGAAAGTCCATAAATATTTAATGCGTCAACATTAAGCTTTTGCTCAATTTCACTACGCATATTTTCACTCCAAGGTTCAGCACCAAAAATGCCAATGCGTAGGGGGAGCTTGGTAAAATCAACACCAAGTTCTTGGGCTGCATCCCAAAGATGCAGAGCATAAGATGGGGTGCAGCAAAGTACTGTTGCTGCAAAATCTGTTAGCAGTTGTACTTGTCTTTTAGTGGCGCCGCCAGATGCCGGGATAACAGTTGCGCCCAGTCTTTCAACACCATAATGCATGCCAAGGCCGCCAGTAAATAGGCCATAACCATAAGCAACATGCACAAAATCGCGAGCTGTGGCGCCAGTGCAGGCAAGGCTACGGGCTGCAACTTCTGCCCAAACTTCAAGGTCACGCTTGGTATAGCCAACAACAGTAGCTTTGCCAGTTGTGCCGCTTGAGGCGTGGATGCGAACAATATTTTCATGCGGTACGGCAAAGAGGCCGTAAGGGTAATGGTCGCGTAAATCTTGCTTCTCGGTGAAGGGTAGATTTTCAAGGTCTTTTAATGATGTAATATTTGCTGGAGTGATGCCTATGTCATTAAAGCTTTTGCGGTAAAATGGCACATTAGCATAAATGCGGGAGCACAGGTCTTGTAATCTGCGTAGTTGCAAGGCTTCAAGCTGTTCACGGGGTAATGTTTCTTGTTCTAGATTAAAAATCACGGCATAACTCCTAAGGTGGCTTAAAATGTAGTTCTTGTCATATTTTTTAAGCTTGGTCAAGGCATGCGGCCTTGCCTAGGTATGTAGGTTTGTGAAAATAAGCTTGATTAATATGCTTTTTTGCCAAAAACTTAGATTTGCCTTTGTGTGCACTTTGGGATATGAAGAAAAATTCTATGCAATAATTGAGGTATATTAAATGCCCTGCTTATGTTGGCAAAGTCAACGTAAGCCAAAAATCAAGAGTAGGCTAAGCTTGGCTTGCCGCTAATAATTTGATTTTTTGCCTTATTGCCAAGGCAATTTACTGCCTAAGGCGGCAAAAGCCGTAGTAGGCTTGTAATTATTGAAGGTGTTGACATTCAACACGGCCCACCGCAAGGGGGTATCAAATTAAGGGCATAAATTCGTCCTTTGGAGAGTTATGAAAAAGAAATATTCACCCATTCCTACTATGGACAAAGTGGCTAAATTGCTTGAGTTTGCACAAGAGCATAAAGCAAAAGATCCAGTTGTGTTAAACCTTACACATCAAAACACCTTTGCTGAGGCTATGATTGTTATAACTGCAACATCTGTAAGGCATGCTCAAAGCTTAGCTGAAAATGTAAATACATTTTGCAAGCGCGAAAATTTTGAATTTTTGCGTATGGAAGGTAAGCAAACTGGGCAATGGATTTTGTTAGACTTAAACGATATTGTTATTAATATTTTTCAAGAGTCAGTGCGTGACCTTTATAATTTAGAAGCACTTTGGGCAGAAATGCCACAAAAGCCAGATTCAGAACCATTACAATAGGTAACATTATGTTAACTCCCACTTTATTGCTCATCTTGGATGGTTGGGGCCTTGCACCGCAAGGCTCTGGTAATGCAACAAGCCTTGCCTACACTCCCAACATGGACGCATTGCTTGAGCATTGCCCCAATTGCAAGCTTGAGGCCTCAGGCCATGCTGTTGGCCTGCCTGACGGTTATATTGGCAATTCTGAAGTGGGTCACCTAACCATTGGTGCTGGATCGGTGTTTTTTCAAGATATGACTCGCATTGATATGGTCATAGCAAAGAATGAGCTAATTAATAACGCCGTTTATATGGAGCTTATAAGTAAAGTTCGTTCAGGCTCTGGGCGTTTGCACTTGGCGGGGCTTTTGTCAGATGGTGGTGTGCATAGTCATATTAATCATTTGAAAGCCTTAGTTACCATTGCGGTGGATGCTGGGCTTCAAGTATTTGTGCATTGCTTTATGGATGGGCGAGATACAGCACCGCATAGTGGAATTAGCTATATTGCTGAGCTTGAGCAAAGCTTAGCCGCACAAAAAGGATCAGGAAAAGCTTGCATTGCCTCAGTTTGTGGACGTTTTTATGTAATGGATCGTGACACAAGGTGGGAGCGAGTAAGCGAAGCTTGGGACATGCTTGTGCATGGTAAGGGCCAGCGTGCAAGCACTGGTGCGGGGGCTGTTCAAGCTTCATATGAAAATGATATTACCGATGAATTTATTAAGCCTACTCTCATTGTTGAAAATGCAAATTGGCAAGATGATGATGGGCTATTTTTATTTAATTTTAGAGCAGATCGCATGCGTGAATTGGTGCAAGCCTTGACCTTGCCAAGCTTTGATGGCTTTGAGCGTGGGGGCGTTCCCAAATTTTCAGAGCTTGCATCCATGACAGCTTATGACTCCTCATTTTCTTTGCCTGTGGCTTTTCCTAAAGAAAGCTTAAATATGGGCCTTGGTGAAGTTGTGTCTAATTGGGGTTGTAAACAATTGCGCCTTGCTGAGACTGAAAAATACGCCCACGTAACCTACTTTTTTAATGGTGGTCGTGAAGAACCACTTGCAGGTGAAGACCGTATCTTGGTTCCATCGCCAAGAGATGTGGCAACCTACGATTTAGCGCCTGCCATGAGTTGTTATGCTGTCACTGATAAGTGCATTGAAGCTGTTCAAAGCGGAGAGTATACATTAATTGTATGTAACCTTGCCAATGGTGATATGGTTGGGCATACTGGCGTATTGCCTGCTGCCATTGCCGCTTGTGAGGCTGTGGATGTGTGCGTTGGGCGTATGTTGCAGGCCGCTAATTCATTTGGTGCGCGCGTGCTCATTATTGCTGACCATGGGAATTGTGAAAAAATGCTAGATAGCGAAGGCAATCCACAAACAGCTCACACAACTAATCCTGTCCCCTGTATTTTGATGCATGAAGATAAAAAAATTAGATTACAAAATGGCGCACTTGCTGACGTTGCCCCAACAATTATTGGCCTGTGGCAAAAAGAACAACCAACTACCATGCAAGGTAAAAACCTTGTGGAGAAATGCTAATGTCACCAAGACCGCTTCAACCTGTTAGCCCTGAAGGCATGGAATTATTGTTTTTTTATCCCTGCCCGCATTGTGGCAAGCATGTGCCGCTTGTTTCGCCAACTCACCCTGCCATGGTGCAGTGTGATGGCTGCCAGCAAAGTTTCCCTATTATGCCAGTGGATGAGCGTAGTTTGCACTATGTTCGTATTATGTTGGCTAATGGGAGGGC
>CAYJCI010000113.1:0-6569 GCA_964368595.1 uncultured Desulfovibrionaceae bacterium | reverse complement strand
TGGGCTACTCCGTAGGCTAAGGTAAAAAGACCTTAATCCCTTTTTAAAAGTAACCAAATCTGACCCTTAGTATAGACACTCATGGCTGCAGTATGAGCAGCTTCACCCTTGCCAGCATATAAATCTATACGCAGTTTTTTAATAGCGCCGCCTGTATCATGCGCAAAGCCAAGCCCCTGCAAGTAATTATTTTGACTTTTTGCTGGAACTCCAGCCTTAGTTACACCTTTCGTAGGTAAATAATAGGCCAAAATACCACCAAGCGGTAATACGCGGCTATCAACAGCTAAACTTACCCAAGGCACAAGCGGGCCGCCAATGGTACCTTGCGGCTCTTCTGGCCCATAGCGAAAGAACACATAACCCGGAGTTGCCCGCAAAAATGCACGACGCTTATTAGGATTTTTATCCCACCAAGTACGAATACCCTGCATGGTGGCATCCTTCTTAGCCAAGTTTTTTGTACGCATAAGGTAAGCCGCCATGCTTTCGCCTCTATGCCCGTTTAGGCCCGCAAAAAGTATGGCTCTATCTGTTCCAGTGTCAAAATCTAGATAACCAGACCCTTGCAACATCAAAGAATATACATCCATGGGATGTTTTAACCATGCAATTTCAAGCCCGCGCCCTGCAAGCTTCATATCAAGGTCAATTTCTTCACGTGTTAAAAATGGGGGGTCAGGGCGGATGACCTTAGTAAATGCAGTATCAGGGCAAGTATGATTGGCAAGGCATTTGGCAAGCTCTGGCGCTAGCTCATCTGGCAAGCGGTATAAAGGGTATTCGTAGCCCTCTTTTTTAGTTTGGCTTGCTTCAATCACTGGCGAGTAATATGAAGTAAAATGCGAAGATGGGCTTATTTTAATCCATTGAAAATGCTTGGCAAGTAGCTCGGGCTCTTTATCAAGCCTTGGCAAAAGATTTTGCAATAACTTTAATGATTCTGTGACTTTTGACCATGGAATATGCTTGTGCTCAACACAACTTTGCTCTTGCGGCTTGGCCTTACTATAATCAAGCGCCATTTGCAAAGAAGGGGCAAGATCCGCCCACGAGTTCAACCCCATGCGAAATTTATTTAAAGCTAAAGCTTGCCTTTTTGCCGCATTTTGATTTATTGGCACAAAAGGCGGGGTGGAAAATTTAAGTTCATTGCCATCGTTGGCATAGGAAATGGACAAAGAGGCATTGAAAATCAAGCCCAAACAAAAAATGTTTATGCAAAAAATTTTACAGAAAAACTTTGTAAATACAACACTATAACGCATAATCCACCCTTAATTATTTAATTTTTATGCTATTTTATTTTTTTAACTTGCACTTAAGTTTTAGTTAAGTACAAAAAATTATAAAAAAAGTCTAGACATTAAAGTATTTATAGCATAAATAACAAACAGACATGTCTTATTAAAGGAGAAGCCTCACATGGCACACAAGAGAATTGAACGTCATAAAGAATTGGCAAGACGACGCAAACGTCGCGCAGAACGTATTAAACAACGTATACGTGATGCCAAGGCTGAAGCAAAGGCAAAGTAGGCCTTAATTTTTAGACCTGCCCTTTAGTTATCAGAATTATCGGGCAGGTTTACGATTTTTTGCCCATAAGGGCTTTAACATAAATGATTATGGTTTTGGATTAGTTTTTATGCCTATTTATGAATACAAATGCCCACAATGCAACGATGTTTTTGAAGAGTGGGTTAAAAGTCACGCCCAAACGGCCGAATGCCCAAATTGCAAGGCCGAGGCTGTGCAAATTATTTCTAACACTACCTTCGTACTCAAGGGTGGGGGGTGGTATGTCACCGAATATGGTAATCGTAAAAATGACGTAGAGCCCAAGAGCGCGCAAACATCAAAAAACAATGATGCCAGCACCTCAACAAAAAGCTCCACTACAGATACCACAAACTCTACTAAAACAGATACTAAAGCCGCTAGCACCACTAGCACTAGCAATGTATCAGCTACCAAGAAGCCCCCAAGCAAGGGAGCTGCCAAAACTGCCTCATAAGGGGATTTTCCATGATTGAAAGATATAGCCGCCCAGCCATGAGTGCCATATGGACACTAGATAACCGCTACAATGCTTGGCTTAAAGTTGAGCTTGCCGTTTGCGAAGCTTGGCACACTCTTGGGCGTATTCCTGCCGATGCTATTCAAAATATACGCGACAAAGCAGCCTTTAACACTGAACGTGTTCTAGAAATTGAAGAAACCACGCGCCACGACGTTATTGCATTCTTAACCTCAGTGGAAGAGCACGTTGGCCCAGACGCGAGATACATTCACCTTGGTTGCACTTCATCTGATATTGTAGACACAGCCAATGCTGTACTCTTAGTAGAAGCTGGCACCATGCTTATTGATGATGTAAAAATGCTACTAAAAGCCCTGCATGAGCTTGCCCATAAGTGGAAAGGCACCCTTTGCATAGGACGCACCCACGGTATACATGCAGAACCCACAAGCTTTGGTATTAAAATGGCTGGTTTTTATGCAGAATTTGCTCGCCATTTAGAAAGAGTCACCCTTGCTGTTGAAAATATCCGCGTTGGTAAGCTTTCTGGAGCTGTTGGAACATATGCCTTCCTAAGCCCAGAGGTGGAAGCCCTTACCATGCAACACTTGGGCCTTGATGTGGATACTCATTCAACACAAATTATTCAGCGTGACCGCTATGCACAATTTTTCACAGCTCTTGCTATTCTTGGCGGCGGTATTGAGCGTCTATGCGTTGAGTTACGCCACTTACAACGCACAGAAGTGCTAGAAGTGGAAGAAGGCTTTAGAAAAGGGCAAAAGGGTTCATCTGCCATGCCGCATAAGAAGAACCCCATCTCAGCTGAAAATATGACTGGTTTATCACGTCTTTTAAGAAGCAATGCCGTTGCCGCCATGGAAAATCAAGCCCTATGGCATGAGCGCGATATTAGCCACTCCTCCGTTGAGCGCGTTATCATGCCTGACTCAACCATACTAGCTGATTATATTTTGCACCGCTTGACAAATCTTTTACAAAATTTAGTAGTTAAGCCAGAGCGCATGAAGAAAAATATGGATCATTCACTTGGCTTATATTATTCACAGCGCGTGCTTACAAACTTAATTGACAAGGGCCTACCACGCCAAAAAGCTTATGAAATGGTTCAAGTTTGTGCCATGCAAAGTTGGGAGTCACAGCGTCCATTCATGGATATTGTAAAACAAAGCGCTGAAATTACGGCCCATATTGATGCCACAACACTTGATGAATTGTTTAATTCTGACTATTACTTACAACATGAAGACACCATATTTGCCCGTGTCTTTAATAATTAAGAGAAATTATATGCAAGACTTAAAACGCCGCCTAGCCCGTATTCTTATTGAAAAATCCTACCGTGAGGGAGATTTTGTACTCTCTTCTGGTCGTCGTAGTGATTATTATTTTGACTGTCGAGTAACTGCGCTTCACCCTGAAGGTTCATGGCTCATAGGCACTCTATTTAATAAAATCCTTGCCGATGTTGATATTAAAGGTGTTGGGGGCATGACTCTTGGGGCAGACCCGCTTGTATCATCTACTACTGTAATCTCACATGAAATCGGCCGCCCTTTAGCAGGTTTATTGGTTCGCAAAGAGGCCAAAGGCCACGGAACAGGCCAATATGTTGAGGGCCTCGGCAATTTTGAGCAAGGTGATAAAGTGGCCATGCTTGAGGACGTAGTAACCACTGGTGGCTCCTTACTCAAGGCTTGCACAAGAGTTAAAGATGCTGGATTAAATATTGTTACTGTATGTACAATTCTTGACCGTCAAGAAGGCGGGCGAGAAATACTAAAAGAAGCAGGTTATGATCTCTTAGCCCTCTTTACTAGGGAAGAACTGGTTAAACTAGGACGCGATTAAACCATGATTAATTCTCGGCAATACAAAAAACATTTGTGCTTAAGGCATATTTTAGCTTTGTATTTCATGGCATTGTGCATTACTGCGCTTAGCCCAAGCTCTATACTTGCAGCCAGTTGGGAACCTCAAATTTATGACTATGCCCTGCCAAAGCGTGTCATCGCTGTAGATAAGAATAAACAGCAATTCTACGTGTATGAGAAAAAAAGCCCACTTGCACTTAAATTAAGCTACCCCTGCACCACAGGCCAAGCCATTGGTGACAAACAAGTAGTAAATGATTTGCGTACACCAGAGGGTGTTTACTTTATTGAATACAAAATCGCCTCTGGCCTAGATTTTAAAGAATATGGTGGCGTTGCCTACACCTTAAATTACCCAAACCCTGTGGATAAATTACGTGGCAAAACTGGTTATGGTATTTGGATTCATAGCAAAGGCAATGATGAAGATATTATTCCATTAAACACACGTGGTTGCATTGCCATTGAGCGTAAAAATATATTAAAAATTGATTCCATGCTAGCGCCTGGCACAGCAGTTGTGGTTGGTGAAACCTTAGACACCTCTCAAGTTCCTGCAGTTGATACAGGCACAGCCCGCCATTTGCGTTTTAGAATGGAGCAATGGACAAGAGCTTGGGCTAGCCGCTCTCATGATTTTTTTGAATTTTATGACAATGGCTCATATACCAAGGCCATGCCAGAAACATTTGACGCTTTTAAATCTAATAAAGAAAGATTATTTAAAATACTTTCATGGATAAATATTTTTAATCGTGAAGTTCATGTACTTGAAGGCCCTGGCTATTGGGTTACGTGGTCTGAACAATTTTACAGAGCACCAAATCTCTCTACCGAAGGCGTGCGTAGGCTTTATTGGCAACGCTTTGATGATGGGCAATTCCGCATTGTAGGTATGGAGTGGATTCCACGCAATGTGGGCATGAAAGCAGCTTACGAAAAAGGCCAGCTTGTGGCCTCCATTGAAAAGCCGCTAACTGATGCTGTACCTGCTGATGCACAAGAAGAAATGCCTACACCGCCGGCACTTTCCATGCCAGAAATGGCAGACAATACAAAGGTATTGCCATTACCCATACCAGATTCACAACTTGTAGCAGAAATTCCAGCAAAAACAATGCCGCAGATTACAGCAAAAGCCGTGCTAACATACGAGCTTAATAGACACTTACAAAGCAAAATAAAAGCCAGAATAGACGCTTTACAAAATAAAAATTCAAAAGATTTTTATGCTTTTTATAATGAAAATGAGTTTGGCAAGGTAAGCAATGCACCTGCTGTAGACTTTAAGCAATTAAAAAGCCACATGCTCCACTTTTTCAATGCTCCTTGGCTAGATATGATTAGTGAAAAAACTCAGATACAAGCAAGCGATGATTTGTTTATAACGTCAACTAATCAGCTAATATATCTACCAAATAAGAAAAAAGTTGAAGGCACTGAAATATTATACTGGAAGCGCAACGCCGAAAACAATTGGCTTATCGTTTCATCAAAATGGCAAGAAAAGATACTGGGGCTAGAAGCCGCTTATCTTGAAAAAATAAGCACATCCGTTGATCAATTTATCGAAGCTTGGCGCAAAGATTGGCTTGCTGCTGATGTTAATGCATACATGCAACATTATGCGCAAAACACAAGACAAGGCCAACGTGGCTTTGCAGCCATCGCCGCGCAGAAAAAGGGCCTTTGGGCTGTTGCTGCACCGAAAGAAATTCAATTAAGTGGCTTAAGAGTACAGCTTGATGAACGCGGCATCCGAGCAGACATGATGCAAGTATATGAAAGCAATGACGGTAAAGGAGACAAAGGCACAAAAACCTTACTCTTAGTACCATATAGTGGCGGATGGAAAATAGTACGTGAAGAATGGGCTGCTTTGCCCGCTAATGAATAGCCTTAATTTCACCACAGGAGGGATTGATTATGTCCGTATCGGGTGAAAAGTTAAATCTTTTGATAATGCGTGATAGTGGTGAAACCAAGCGCTATCGCGTGCGGCGTTCTTATTTTCATACTGTTATAACCATATTTTTAACCTTCCCCATTGTTACGGCTCTTGCCCTTGGGGGGTGTTACTTTTTTTGGAAAGAAAATATAACATTAAAACAAAGCCTTATAACCGCTGAACAAACAAGTCAGGAAAATGCAGTTAAAGCACAGCGACTATCTAATTTAGAAGCTTTGCTTGAGCGTGAAGAAGCCACCGAAACAAAGCTTACCCAAAATGCCAGCCCTGCAATTAAAAAGGAAGTTGCAACCGCTGACTCTGAAAACAATACAAAAACTGTTGCAGAAGCTAATGTTAGCAATAATACAAGCGAAGGTGACCCTAAAGACGCCGCAAAAGAAGAAGAAAAGGAAGAAGAAAGCCTTGAAGAGGTGCCCATTGATGATGGGCCTGGGCATGTGGAAATACCCGTGGTAGATGAAGGCATAATTGCTATTGAAAATGTGCAAAGCCGACTCGTTGAGCCAAGGCGTATACGCACTTCACTTGACCTTAGAAACCCAGGTACTGATAGCCTTTCTGGCAGTGTTTTTTGTATTTTAAGCCTACCCTCAGGTGAAACTATTCCACTTCAGCTCAACCCTGCAAATGTGGGTAATTATAAAATTTTACGTTGGAAGAAGGCCGTGCTTTTTGCCAA
>CAYJCI010000112.1:0-6579 GCA_964368595.1 uncultured Desulfovibrionaceae bacterium | reverse complement strand
GCTTTGCCGCCCGTTGGGTCGAACTTCCTGCGACCGCAAAGCGGTGTTTGGAGTGCGCGTGTCTTTCTGAAAAATGCGTGGAAACGCAATTTTCAGCATCAACTAATTAGGTTTTTACACCCTAAGCTAAGGATATATTATGAGCGAAGAAAAAGACCAAGATGCCCTGGCAGCTGAATGGGCAGCACAATTAGAGGCTGAGGAAGAAGAACAAGCAACAGCTGATGCAAAGGATGCTCCAGCTGAGGCTGCTGCAAGTGATGAAGAGCTAGCCGCGCGCTGGGCTGAAGCTTTGGCAGAAGATGAAGAAGCAGAGAGCAAGAGCGCTGAAAAAGCAGGCCTTCGCACTCAGGCAACTGAGGCTCAATTTGCTGACATGACAGACATTGCCAAACGTCCTCCAGCAGATGGTGCCAAACGTGAGCTTGACTTTATCCTTGATATTCCGCTTGATGTTTCTGCTGAGCTTGGGCGTACGCGCTTGCTTATTAATGAGCTTTTGCAATTGGGCCAAGGTTCTGTTGTGGAACTTAACAAGCTTGCTGGTGAACCGCTAGAAGTATACGTTAACGGTAAGTTAGTAGCACGCGGCGAGGCTGTGGTTATTAACGAAAAGTTTGGCGTACGCCTAACTGACATTATTAGCCCTATGGAAAGAGTCAAGCAATTAGGATAATTATGGCAAACGAAACACAATCTACACAAAATACTGAAGCCCTAGCTGGCGCTGCCTCAAACACTGAGGCCGCAGGCTCAGCTATTGCTAGCACAGCAACAGAAGCTGGTAGCAAAACAGCACAAGCTGCCTCTCAAGTGGCAGAACAAGTGACAACAGCCGCCACCGCGCCACCTCTCCCCATGGACAGTGCGTTTACATGGAGTGGTTATATTCAGGCTATTGGCACCTTGTTATTATTGTTAGCTGTGCTTTGGGGTATTGTCTGGGTTGTGCGTAAGTATGGTCGCTTTAATTTCTTGCCAAAGCCTGGGGCATTCCCTCGTGATGGATTGCGCATTGAGAGTCAATTACCGCTGGGACCCCGCAAGGGTCTTATGGTGGTACGGTTTTTGAATAATAGGTTATTACTTGGGGTCACAGACCACCAAATAACCCTTTTAAAGGAAACCGCAGATGACGACACCGAAAAAAGCTTGGATTTTAAGGAACTTATGGACGAGGCTCAACGCCAAAAGTCTGACAGCTAGTTTAAGTAGTCTATTTTTAGTGGCTTTAATGCCAACATTAGCCTTGGCTGCTCAAGACCTCGCAATGCCGCCCTTGCAGTTGACACTTTCAGGTGGAGCATCTGACCCTGAAAAAGTAACTGTATTACTTGAAATTCTTTTCTTACTTACCATATTATCAGTGGCGCCTGCCATTATGCTTACGGTAACAAGCTTTACCCGTATCATCATTGTATTTAGTTTTTTACGCCAAGCCATGGGCGTTCAGCAGCTACCCCCCACTCAAATTCTTGCATCCCTTGCCATATTTATGACTGTTGTCATCATGTACCCTGTGGGCAAGCAAATTAATGACACTGCTTTACAACCATACTTAAGTGAAAGCATAGACTATCGCATTGCCTTAGATCGTGCTCAAATTCCTATTCGTACCTTCATGTTTAAGCATACCAGAGAAAAAGATATTTCTGTATTTTACTCCATCTCTCGCATGGAACCCCCAAAAAATAAAGATGAAGTGCCAACAATTATGTTAGCCGCCGCTTATGTAATTAGTGAGCTTAAAACAGCTTTTACTATAGGCTTTTTGATCTATATCCCCTTCTTGGTTTTGGATATGGTTATTTCAAGTGTGCTTTTAGCCATGGGTATGATGATGCTACCGCCGATGATGGTTTCTATGCCCTTTAAGTTATTATTGTTTGTTATGGTTGATGGTTGGAACTTGCTAGTAGGTTCTTTAGTTAACTCCTTTATACTGTAAGTGAGGATAATATGTCTCCTGAATTCGTAGTTGGTTTTGGTCGTCAGGCCATTGAACTTTGTTTGATGATGTCCCTACCCATGTTGGGTGTTGGTCTAACAGTTGGTGTAGTTGTAAGTATTATCCAAGCTGCAACTCAGATTCAAGAAATGACTTTGACCTTCATACCTAAAATTCTGTCCATGTTTGTGGCCTTGCTACTGGCATTGCCATGGATTATGGAAAGGATGATATCCTTTACGCGTAATGTTTTTATAAACATTCCCACATACATACAGTAAGGCTAAATAAAAATATTAAAGCTTGCCGCATCAAAAGGCGGCAGGCTTTTAATTTTTAAATATATTTTGCCCTTATGCTCCACACTTGCCAATGGTAATTTCCTGCTATAATATATCAGCATGAACGAAATTGGAAAATTTACCATTACCGCCACAGACGGCGCAGCCCGTAGAGGTGTATTACACACAGCCCACGGCCTTGTGCAAACGCCCATATTTATGCCCGTTGGTACTGTGGCTTCAGTTAAGGCCATTGCCCCCGATGATTTAGAAAATATTGCCGCAGAGATTATCCTTGGCAATACCTATCACCTCTACCTACGCCCAGGAGATGAACTTGTGGCAAGAAGGGGCGGTTTGCACAAATTTTCTGCGTGGGACAAACCAATATTAACAGACAGTGGCGGCTTTCAGGTTTTTAGCCTAAGCTCTTTGCGTAAAATTTCGGAAGAGGGTGTGGAATTTCGCTCACACCTTGATGGCTCAAAGCATCTGTTCACACCAGAAAGTGTTGTAAAAATTCAGCGCAATTTAAATTCCGATATTATGATGGTTTTGGACGAATGCGTGCCATATGGTGCTGATTATAATTATACTGAAAAATCCCTTGCCTTAACCACACGTTGGGCTAAGCGTGCCCGTGAGGCATATCCGCAAGGCAAGGCTCATAACTTACTTTTTGCCATAACTCAGGGTGGTTTTTTTAAGGATTTACGCACACGTTCAGTGGAAGAATTATGCGGCCTTGACTTTGACGGCTTTGCCATTGGTGGCCTTTCTGTGGGTGAAAGCAAGGCTGAGATGATGGAGTTTTTATACCACACTGCCCCACTACTGCCCACGCACAAGCCTCGTTATCTCATGGGCGTTGGCACCCCACTTGATATTATTAATGGAATTTATGCAGGTGTTGATATGTTTGACTGTGTTCTGCCAACACGCAATGCACGCAACGGAACACTTTATACTTCCACCGGCAAAATCAATATTAAGCGTAAAGAATTTGCAGAGGATGAAAGCCCGCTAGACCCAGAATGCAATTGCTATACTTGCCGCACATTTAGCAAGTCCTACTTACGCCATCTTTATGTTAGCAAGGAGCTTTTATCTTTCCGCTTAAACTCATTGCATAACTTAACGTATTATTTAAATTTAGTACAAAAAGCACGTGTTGCCATTGAGCAAGGGTGCTTTGCAGAATTTAAAGCCAGCATTGAAAGCATCTACCCTCAAGAGGTTATAAAATAATGGAGCAAAAGGCGCTCGGCACAACTGAGCTTACAAATTTAGTACAAAGCTTAGTGAAAGACTTACCAAACTCGCCAGATGAGCGAGCCTTGCAAGGTTGTGCCTTTGATGTGCGTCGCAATCTCATTACTAAAATAATTGAAGACACAGTACCAAATAATGATGATTATATGCACCAAGATGAGCAAGAGTTTTATGAAGAATTATTGCGTAAATCTCTACCTTCATTACAAATTCCAGCACTAAAACCACAATCAAAACCATCCGCACTGCATACAGCTCTCTTGGCTGTGCTTGGGCTTTTATTTGGCTCAGCCCTTGGGCAAGGTTTAAGTGCAGTGCCAAGCCTTGCTTTTGGCTCAGGCGGCATGGTGATTTGTGGAATATTGGGAATTGTTTGCATTCTTTGGCTGGCAGATTATTTGCTGCAAGCGGCAAACAAAGGCACAATAAAATTACCTTGGGGCGTTTATACGTGGATTAAGGCTCGCAAACTTTTTACGCTCTCATGGTTTGGGCTACTTGGTTTAAGCCTTGTACGTGATTTTTTTGCTGCAAGGGTTGGGCTTTTGCATTTGCTTGAATCCTTGGGAGCTTTTTTAAACACAGGTAATACGCTTAATTTATTTACAAATATTTATGGAACATTGGCCTTTGTGGGGGGCATAGCCCTATTATTAAAAAGACCAAAAGCCTTTGATAGAGAGGACTTTATTCAAAAATTAGAGGTGGCAACACAAAATTGGTGGGACAATGCAAGCCTTGCCGCCAAGCTTTTAATTGAAAACAACAATCTAATAAATGACCCCACGCGTAAAGAATGGCAACAAGTTGCAAGAGAAATATATTCATTTTCCGCAGAACTGCCCAAGGCTCAACAGCAATGGTTGATTGAGCGTTTGCATCGCCTTGGCCTTGAAACTGCTAGAGAGGAAGGCGCTTTAATCTGGCAACAGGACATGCTTGACCATTACATTCCGCTTGGTCATATTGATATAGGTGATGCTTGCTATGTGGATGAACCACCAATTTTAGAAAATGGCTCAGTGGTCAAAAAAGGCACCATGCGTAAAATAAGGTAAATATATGTCAATAACTGCTATGGATTTAGGCACTAGTAACACTTGTGTGGCATCTTGCTCGCAAGATAAAGTTAGCATTGTAAAACCTGAGGGTTGGCACAATGCGGCCCTTGGCGGTGCTGTACCAACCATAGTTCTTTATAAAGATAATGAAGCCTTTTTAATTGGGGCGGCCGCCGAATATGAATTTGGCGAAGCCACGCAAGATGAACGCAAACACTATTCACTGCACAGCCAATTTAAGCCAGATATTGCCGTAAGAGATGATGCCAAAGCTTATATGCTTGATTTTTTACGCCTTTTACGTTCAAGGGTTACACCAGAAGGCAATATTTTGGTGGGCATACCCTCACAAGCTGAAAACCACTACCAACAAACTCTAAGAGCTTGCCTTAAAGAAACAGGCTGGGACGGTGCTCAATTCTTGCGTGAACCTGTGGGTGCTGTTTTGCATTATATTGCTAAAGGTGCCTTGCCCCCTTCTCTTGCTGCCCGTGGGGTATTGACTGTTGATTTTGGTGGTGGAACTTGTGACCTTGCCTATTTACGCCGTGCAGATATTGTGGGCCGTCATGGGGATATGCTCTATGGCGGGCGACTTTTTGATGATTTATTTTATCAAATATTACTTGAACATAACCCCAAGTTAGAGCAACGCCTGCAGCAAGAAAATAATGATTATTATGTGCATTGGGTGGCTTGCCGCAAAGCTAAAGAAGAATTCTCCGCCGCCATGAATAAAGACAGGACAAAGAGCGTCACTGTGCGAGTGCGTTGGAGCTATTTTGATGGCAAAGCCGTGCAAGAATCTGCGGCATATATTGAAAACTTCACTTGGGAAGATTTTTTAGCAAAGGCTGGCAGTTATGCTGCATCGCCCAAATTTTTGAGCACTTTAATGGAGCATGGTCAAAGGGCTGGCTTATCAGCTAGAGGCATTGGACTACTTGAAGGCAAGCGCATTGACCTTGTGACTTGGTTTGAAGATATTTTGCTTGAAACCTTAAAATCTGCCCGTCAAGACAGTCACTCTCCACTTGCAGACATGCCACTTGTATTGCTTACAGGTGGTAGTAGTGCTTGGCCTTTTGTGCAAGATATTGTCTTGCAAACATTAGGTAGCCGCACAAAATTGCTGTTTGGTGATGAACCTTATGCAGACATTGCCAAAGGTCTTGCTCAATACACCATGCTTGCAGAGCATTTGCGTGAAGGGCGCAAAGCATTGCAAGATGAGCTACCAAGTTTTATGGAAGAGCGCATCCGCCGCCAAGCCATACACAAAACACTGGAGCAAGGTTCTGAAGAATTATTGCAAGAAATTGGCGATTTTTTGCGTCATGTTATATTATTACCAGAGTTTAGACGCTACCGCGAGCAAGGTGGAGCTGTTTCAAAATTAATGGAAGGCATTGCCCTCTCCATGCTTAATGAAGAAAAACGCATTCGCCATTTACTTGATGATGCCATGAATCGCATGGGCCGCAAAATTGTGGACGCTTGCAGAACTGAGCTTAAAAACTGGTTTCGTGAAAAGGGCATACCCGTTGTGCCTGAACGATTGGAGCAAACTTGGCTTGCTCTTGAAATGGATGCTTTTATTAACCGTATGGCAGAAGAGCTTGGTAAATCAACTCTTTCGCAAGATCGCAATGCGGCAGAGCTTGCAACCATGATTGCAGGGCCAGGCCTTGCGGCTTTGGCGGCATCTGGTGCGCCAATGACGGCCATGACTCTTGGCGTTAGCGGGCTTGTGCTTATGAAAGTATTTAAGCTTGACCGTTGGGTAGTGGGCAAGGTGTTGCATGTGCCAATTCCTTCACCTTTAAGAAAGCAATTATTCCGCGAAAGTCGCCTTGAAAAGCTTTGCATTGAACAGGTGAACGCCTTTGGTAAAGATTTTAAAAGTCATATACTAGAACAATGGAAGGAATCAGAAGGGCGTGTGCTGGCGGAGGCTGCAAGAGTTGCGGGTGAAGAGATTGATGCTCTTGATATACTCAATATTACACCTGTTTAA